>DAOUQP010000173.1 GCA_030625575.1 Eubacteriales bacterium
ATTACGCAATTAATGGATTTAGGACACGAAAGCCCGATAGAGCATGTTTCATTTACATTTGCCATTGAAGGAGTCAGTAGAGTTCTAACTCATCAGCTTGTGAGACATAGAATTGCATCGTATTCACAACAGTCTCAAAGGTACGTTAAACTAGATCAATTTAACTACATTATTCCGCCTGCTATAGAAAACAATGATGAAGCAAAAGAAATATTTATTAAAGCTATGCAGCAAGATCAAGAATACTATGATAGATTGACAGAGATTTTGACTGAAAAAGCTTTAAAAGAGTATTTGGAAATGGGTTATTCTGAAAAGAAAGCTCTCAGCTCAGCTGAAAAGAAGGCTATAGAAGATGCAAGGTATGTATTCCCGAACGCTACTGAAACTAAAATAGTTGTAACCATGAATGCTAGAAGTTTGAAGAATTTCTTTTTGCATAGAACTTGTGAAAGAGCCCAATGGGAAATTAGAGAAATGGCTACAGAGATGCTGAAAATAGTTAGAGAAGTGGCTCCGGTAATTTTTAAAGATGCAGGACCGGGGTGCATATCTGGACCATGTCCAGAGGGGAAAATGACTTGTGGTAAAATTGCTGAAATTAGAGAAAAGTTTAAAAATTTAGGGTGAGAAAATGGAAGATATAATATTTGGTAAAAATGCTGTTAAAGAGGTTTTAAAAGAAGATGTCGAGATCAATAAAATGCTTTTGCAAAAAGAAGGAAATGTAAGTGGATTAGGGGAATTGATTAGATTAGCGAAAGAAAAGAAAATCGTTATTCAAGATGTCAATAAAAGAAAACTTGATGAGATTTCAGAAGGCGGGAATCATCAAGGTGTAATCGTCATGGTATCTCCTTTTAAATATGTTGAAGTAGAAGAACTGATAAAAGGTAAAGAGAGTCCGTTATTGGTTGTTTTGGATGGAATTCAAGATCCGCATAATTTAGGAGCGATTATTAGAACATCTTATGCAGCAGGAGTGGACGGAATAATAATACCCAAACGAAGAGCGGCTGCTGTAAACAGTACTGTTGTCAAGACGAGCGCTGGTTACGCGATGCATATGCCTATAGCGAGGGTGACTAATATTGCGAAGACGATTGATTATCTAAAGGGAAACAACATTTGGATTGCCGGCGCAGATATGGGTGGTGATTCGTCGCTTTTTAATGCTGATTTAAAAGGCGGTTTAGGAATCGTCATGGGAAATGAAGGAGAAGGCATTTCTAGATTGGTAAAAGAGAAATGTGATTTTATTGTCAGTATCCCAATGAAAAACAATGTGGAATCTCTCAATGCATCTGTAGCTGCTTCATTATTAATATACGAGGCATACAGGCAAAGAGGTTAAGTATGATTAGTAAAAGAATAAAGAGATATTTAATAATAGATGCTTATAATGTAATCAATGCAATTGATGAATTGAAAATCGACATAAACAATGATTTCGAGAAAGCGAGAGAAGATTTCATTCAGAAAATGATCGAACTGAGTCATTATACAAAAGAGAATGTCATTATCGTTTTTGATGCTTATCTTGTAAAGAATAGGAAAGAGAAAAAAGAGAACCGGGATGGAGTGGAAATCGTTTTTACTAAATACACTCAAACGGCGGATTCTTATATTGAAAAATTAGTTACCGATCTCAGTCATAGCATTCTTAATGAAATAAGGGTGGTTACTAAAGATTTTGATGAACAACAAATTGTGATGGGAAAAGGAGCAATTCGTGTTTTGCCAAGAGAGTTATATTATGAATACAAATATATGTCTCGGAAAATTCAAAAAAAATATAATAAGCAAGAAGAAACGACAAAGGATTCATTAGAAAATCGGTTGAGCTTAAAATCTAGAGAAGCTCTAAAAAAAATATTTGACAATGATGATTATTGATAAAAAACAACTGGTAATGTATAATTAATAAGATTGATAGTTTGCTGAAAGTTGGTGGTACTATTGGGCTGTAGTCAATCGGTTGATAGGCTAAGTTTTGAAGAAATTACTGAAGAAGAAGTTATAATGTTTGCAAAATCAGGCAATAGTAAAGCGGAAGAATATATTATCAATAAGTATAAAAATTTCGTTAGAGCAAAAGCTAGAAGTTATTACTTGATTGGAGCTGATAAAGAAGATATTATTCAAGAAGGAATGATAGGTCTTTTTAAAGCTATAAGAGATTATAATACTGATAAGATGGCATCTTTTAAAGTTTTTGCTGAACTCTGTATTACAAGACAGATGATTACGGCAATAAAAACAGCAACGAGGCAAAAGCATAAACCTTTAAATTCATATGTGTCCCTGAACAAACCTGTTTTTGATGAAGAAAGTGATCGGACCCTGCTAGATATAATAGCTGGTGAAAAGATTACAAATCCTGAAGAATTAATGATTTCTAAAGAAGAAATGAATTTTATGGAACTGCTTATTAAAGAAAATTTAAGTTCTTTTGAGATAAAAGTTCTTAACTTTTATCTACAGGGCAAGACGTATAATGATATTTCTGGATTGATTGATAAGCCGATAAAATCTATTGATAATGCGTTGCAGAGAATAAAGAGAAAATTGGAGAAATATGTTCAATCAACGAAATATTGATAGTTTGCCCATGTAGCTCAGGAGGTTAGAGTGTCGCCTTGGTAAGGCGGAGGTCGGCGGTTCGAATCCGCTTGTGGGCTCCAAATAGATAATAAAACGAAACTAAGGAGGAAAGAAAATGGCTAAACAGAAGTTTGAAAGAAATAAAACACATGTTAATATCGGAACGATTGGTCACGTTGACCATGGTAAAACTACATTAACTGCAGCAATTACAAAAGTATTATTTGACAGATACGGATTAGGTGAAGAAGTAGAATTTGAAAACATCGATAAAGCGCCAGAAGAGAGAGAAAGAGGAATCACTATATCAACAGCTCATGTTGAGTATGAAACTCCTAATCGTCACTATGCACACGTAGACTGTCCAGGTCATGCCGACTATGTAAAGAACATGATTACAGGAGCGGCACAAATGGATGGATCAATCTTGGTTGTATCTGCAGCGGATGGTCCAATGCCACAAACAAGAGAACATATTTTATTATCAAGACAAGTAGGCGTACCATATATCGTAGTATTTATGAATAAAGTAGATATGGTTGACGACGAAGAGTTATTAGAATTGGTAGAAATGGAAATCAGAGAATTATTATCTGAGTACGATTTCCCTGGTGACGATATTCCAGTAATTCAAGGTAGTGCTTTATTAGCATTACAAGACCCGAAAAGCGAGTGGGGAGATAAAATCATCGAGATGTTCGAAATTATCGATGAATATGTACC
>DAOUQP010000133.1 GCA_030625575.1 Eubacteriales bacterium
TTCTTGTAATTGTAATGGTAGTTATGAAAGTACCTGCATTACCAGGATTAATGGGTGGCGTTATCTTAGGTGGATTATTTGCTGCAATATTCCAAGGCGCAGGCATGGGAGATATTCTTGGTGCTGCACATTATGGATTTGAATCTGCTACTGGTATCGATGCTATCGATTCATTATTATCAAGAGGTGGCTTAGATTCAATGATGTGGACTGTATCGTTGATCTTAATCGCTATGACATTTGGCGGAATCATGGAAAGATCTGGCATGTTAGAAGCGATAGCTACACAAATTATGAAGTTTGCTACAACTACAGGAAACTTAGTTCTTGCAACTGTTTTAACTGTAATTGCATTCAACCTAGTTGCTGGAGATCAATACTTAGCAATCGTTATTCCAGGAAGAATGTACAAGCCGATGTTTGATGAGAGAGGATTAGATCCTAAAAACTTATCTAGAATTCTTGAAGATGCCGGTACGTTGACTTCTCCATTGGTTCCATGGAACTCATGTGGATTGTTTATGTCAGGTACTTTAGGAGTTGCAACTGCTGCTTACGCTCCATTCGCTTTCTTAAATCTATTAAATCCACTAGTATCAATATTCTATGGTTACACTGGAATTACTATGGTTTATACAGATGAAGAGAAAAAAGCTAAAAAAGGTAGAGTTGCTTAATTTATAAGACAATATCAAAAAGAGCTACTAATTGGTAGCTCTTTTTTTGTGCATTATTTATCTATATTTTCTTTATTATTTATTATAGTATAGAATAGTAATATAATAATTGAGGTGAAATTAGATGAGTATCGATAGTATTGTAAAAAGTAGACATTTAACTTATGAACAAAAATTGATTGCTTTGGCAAGAGAAGCAGAAAATTCGCTGCATGTTTTAAACATTAGTGAAGAGGCTCAAAAATTTAGAGATGAAGGTATCATTTGTGACTTATTTGAAGGGAATGCTCCTTATAGACCTAGATACATCGTGCCTGATTACGATAATTTTGTTGCGAATGGAAGTAAGTTTTTAGGACTAAAGCCACCTACAGATTTAGAAGACTTGCTTAATAGTCTCTTGATATTATATAAACACGTTCCATCCATTACATCGTTTCCGGTTTTCATAGGGAATTTAGATAAGCTGATTGACCCATTTCTAGTAGATGTAGATGATGATAGGGCGTATAAGGCAGTCAGAAGATTTTTTCTGCATATAGATAGAACTATAAGCGATTCATTTTGTCATGCCAATATCGGTCCTGAGTCTTTAAGAGCTACAAAAATAATTTTGGATGTGGAAAAGGAACTGCAAAACACAGTGCCTAATCTTACAATGATAATTTCTAAAGATTCTCCAAAAGAAATGGTATTGCAAGCTCTAGAGACATCTATGATATCGTCTAAGCCTAGTTTCGCCAACCACGAGATTTTCGAGAGCGAATTCGGTCCTAACTACGCAATTGCCAGTTGTTATAATGGTTTATATGTCGGTGGAGGTAGTTACACGTTGACAAGATTGAATCTGCATTTTTTAGCTGAAAAAGCTGAAAATAAAGAAGATTTTTTCAAGAAATGGCTTCCGTTGGGCGTTGAATTGATGATTGAGTATATGGACGAAAGAGTTAGATTCATCAGTGATGAAAGCAACTATTTTGAAACCAGTTTCCTAGTTAAAGAAAGTTTGATATATAAAGATAGATTTACTGCGATGTTGGGCATGTTTGGATTGGCGGAAGCTGTCAATTGTCTTGCAGATTCTGATCAGAGATTTGGTCATAATAAAGATGCGGATGATTTGGGATGGCGAATAATGGATCAGCTTGACAAGCTTGTTAAAAACCATTCTAATCCATTACTATCAGCTACCGACGGTAAATTTTTACTGCATGCTCAAGTCGGTATTGATTCAGATATCGGATCATCACCAGGATGTAGAATTCCTATCGGTGAAGAACCAGATATACTTCAGCATATCAAGCAAGCATCGAGGTTCCATAAGTATTTCCCTAGTGGCATAGGCGATATATTTCAATTTGAACCGACGTATAGAGATAATATAGAAGCTCTTTATGACATATTGAAGGGATCGTTTAAAGAAGGCATGAGATATATTACTTTTTATGCTTCTGATAGTGATATTGTTAGAATTTCGGGGTATTTAGTTAAAAAATCTGAAATAGAAAAATTAAGAAGCGGCAAAGCTGTTTTAAAAGATACTACAGAACTCGGTATGGGCGCTGCCGACAATTTAAAGGTCATGGAAAGAAAAATAAGAGAATAACCTCCATAGGAGGTTATTTTAAGGTGGTTGCTCTAATGAATCTAAAGATCAATAAAATCATCAACTTTAGCAGCGTAGATGGTCCTGGAAATCGTTTGGTCGTCTTTGCTCAAGGTTGCAATCTAAATTGCATATATTGTCATAATCCTGAAACCATCGATTATAACCAAGAAGGATATATGATAGAGGTTGATGATTTAGTAAAGAAAATAGTGGATGCAAAAAACTTTATCAGCGGTGTGACTTTCAGCGGTGGAGAATGTTCTTTGCAGTATAAAGAAATCATTGAAGTATGCAAAAAATTAAAAAAACATCAGATGAAAATTATGCTGGATACCAACTTTTCCGAGAGTAAAGAAGTATATTCAGAATTATCGGAGCATATAGAAGCATTTATTGTAGATTTAAAGGCATATGATGAAAATATTCATAAAAGATTGACAGGAAAAGATAATCTGCAAATACTTCAAAATATCGAGCGGTTTTATGATAAAATTTATGAAGTGAGATGTGTTATTGTACCAGGATATAACGATAATGAAAAAGAAATGATATCTATGTTTGAATTCATTAATAGTTTAGACAATAACATCAATGTGAAATTAATAAAATTCAGGCCGTATGGAGTTAGAGAACCTTATGATTCAATAGAGAGTCCAAATGATGACTTGATGGAAAAGTATTTGAAATTAGGTAATAAAATAGGTCTAAAAAATATATACTATAAGTAGGTGTATTATGTATCATTATGTCAAAGGGTTATTAGTTAAAAAAAATATCAGCAGCATAATAGTGGAAAATAACAATATAGGTTATGAAATTTTTACTTCGATGCAGACAATAAGTGAATTAGAAGAAAATAGCGATGTTAAAGTCTATACAAGATTGATTGTAAAAGATGAAGAAATGATATTGATCGGATTTTCTTCAAAACTGGAACTGGAAGTGTTTGAAATGCTTAAAACCGTATCAGGTGTAGGAATCAAGTCTGCACTGAGCATTTTGAATTCAATGAGCTTGAATCATTTGATTACTTGTGTTCTCGATGAAGATTTTAAAACACTTACCATAGCTCCTGGAATCGGTAAAAAATCCGCTCAAAGAATCATCATTGAATTAAAGGATAAATTCTCAAAAAAATATCATGACAATATCGATGATACCATGGTAATCGATTCTTTAGTCAACGATGGTTTCTCCAGTAAACGAAATGATGTCAAATCAGCTCTACAATCTCTGGGGTACAGCTCGGGTGAAATAAATAATGTAATTAAACAACTTGATTTAGATAAGATGGATATTGAAGATCTTATTAAGGAAGGTTTGAAATTACTATTGAAAGGTTAGGGGATAATCTTTGGAAATGAGAAGAATAGTAACGCCGGAATTTAAAACTCATGATGAGTTTACAGAAAAAAGTTTAAGACCGCAGATATTTAAAGAATACATAGGTCAAAAGAAGACTGTGGATCAATTGAAGATTTTTATTGAAGCTGCAAAGATGAGAGATGAGCAGTTGGATCATGTGTTGCTTTACGGTCCTCCAGGATTGGGTAAAACCACATTGTCGCATATCATTGCCAATGAAATGAATGTAAATGTTAAAATCACTTCAGGACCTGCCATTGAAAGGCCGGGTGATTTAGCTGCGATTTTAACGAACTTGAAAGAAAACGATATTTTATTTATCGATGAGATTCATAGATTGAATAGAACCGTTGAAGAGATTCTTTATCCTGCAATGGAAGATTACGCTATCGATATAGTTGTAGGCAAAGGACCTGGAGCAAGAAGTGTGAGATTGGATTTGCCTAAATTCACACTAATCGGCGCAACTACAAGAGTCGGCAATTTAAGCTCTCCTTTGAGGGATAGATTTGGTGTCTTGTTGAAACTCGAACTTTATGACAATGAATCATTAAGAGAAATTGTTCATAGATCCTCGGAAATACTGGATGTTTCTGTACATGACAATGCAGCAATCGAGATTGCCAGAAGATCTAGAGGGACTCCTAGAATCGTGAATAGAATTTTAAAGAGAGTTAGAGATTATGCTCAGGTTTTTAGTGATGGAAGCATTTCTATTGAAATAGCGAGGAAAGCGTTGAATATGCTTGAAATCGACGAATTGGGCTTGGATCAAGTAGATATAAAAATATTATCGACGATAATTGAAAATTATAGCGGGGGTCCTGTTGGATTAGATGCGATTGCAGCATCTTCTGGTGAAGAAAAATCTACTGTTGAAGATGTTTATGAACCATATCTTCTTCAAATCGGATTTTTGAATCGTACTCCTAGGGGAAGAGTTGTAACTCAAAGAGGGTATGAGCATCTTGGGAAATCCTATGTTGAAAAAAATATGTTTGATTTGATGGAGTAGATAAAATGATTAAAAAATCAATAATTATAAGTTTCTTGATTGTACTTTCATTTTCGATAAATGTTTTTGCCGATGACTCAGACCATGTTGATATTGGACTATCGTTCAATAACGAAGAGTTCAATAACGGAGTTGTTTACGGTGAGGATTTTTATTTGATTCATGATGACAATATGCTTGAAACCAAAGCAGATAAAATAGAATTTTCTTTGGAAAACGGTTATAGGATTCAGATAGGTGAATCATATTCGACCTATGGTGATTTTGCTAAATCGTATGCAGAAATCCTAAAATTTGAAAATCCATTATCCATAGGTTTCAGCAGTGATTACAAAATATATACTCGTGTGTTTACAAGTATGGAACAAGCAAATGAATATAAAGAAACATTGTCCGAAATGACTGACCTGCAATTGGAATTGGTTCATATAAACGACAAGGTGCTTATCGATACTGAAAACTTGGATATCATTGTTAATGACGATGTTGTTTTAAAAAACGATCGATTGACTTTTTCTTATGGTGGGAATAAATATCGAGGTGATATCAAATTCTATGTTTATAATGGCAATGTGAGTTTTATCAATCATTTACAGGTCAATGATTATTTATATGGCGTGGTTCCAAGAGAGATGGATACGGATTGGCCTATAGAAGCTCTTAAGGCGCAGGCTGTAGTAGCCAGAACGTATCTATTAAAAAATCTCAATTTGTATTCTAAATACGGGTTTAATATTTGC
>DAOUQP010000053.1 GCA_030625575.1 Eubacteriales bacterium
TATATTGTCATTTACATACCTGTATACACCAAATTCTGTTGAAATTCGTCCTTCAACAGGTTGAATAAATAATCCATCGAATAATGCTTCATTTACTGAAGTTTCTCTTGCTGGATTCATATATAAAGCAAATTCTTCATATGCTTCATCATTTCTAGTTTCTCTCTCTATTTCCTTATCAATATAAAGATATTGTATATTGAATTTTCTTTTCTTTATTTCAATAGGTATTTCAATTATGTCCTTTGATTTATCTGATTCAATTTCAATTGTATAGTTTCCTGCTTCGATCCAATAATTTATTGGAATTATCGAAATATAACCCGGCTCATGTTCCCATAAATCCGCTTTATTTACAAATGGTTGATTTATATTTATCAATTCGTCTTGATTGACATGTTTGAAATATAGGGTTACAAAATCTCCTGGATAAATATCTTCTTCAATCATTTCAACTTCCATAGGTAAATCTACAAACACTTTTATTGAATATACCGATTCTCCATAATACTCTTTTTCATCCCATTTAACTTCAATATCATACTCGATTTCTTTTTCAACATTTCCAAATTTTATTTTATTATCATACACCGTATACTTCTCACCTGATGAAGTCTCTACAAGAATTTCTTTTGGATTAGTTTCAAAGCTGAATTCCATGAAACTATTCTCTTTTACATTTATGACATCACATTTGTCTTGCCCCAATACTGCATTGGTGCTCGATTCGATATTTCCATCAAGTTTTAGAAAATTCCAAGATGTTTCCACAGGTTCGATATCTGTTTTTTCATCATTCAACTTAAATTCTATTTTTGGTGCTTCAGCATATTTATATTCATCATTAAAAATGTCCAATGATAGAACTTTTTTTATCATTTCATTTGAAAAAGTGTATTTTCTATCCTTTTCATCTATAAAATATAAAATTTCCTCATCAATGCTTATATAAAGAGGATACTTCTTATCAGCTTTATATCTATAATCGACAAATATTTCATATTTCGATTCATCGATTTCTTCCAAATGATCTAATGTGATAATTTTCAAATTTTCCTTGAACATTTCTGAATTTTCACTATTATAAATGGTTATTTCACTTATAAAATTGAAATTTGCAATTATTATTGTGCTTACTAATACAATCAATACCGCTGTTGTAATTATTATTCTTTTCATCTTATCACCCATATATAATTTTAT
This sequence comes from Eubacteriales bacterium, assembly GCA_030625575.1. Classification (GTDB taxonomy): domain Bacteria; phylum Bacillota; class Clostridia; order Peptostreptococcales; family Acidaminobacteraceae; genus DAOURC01. Next base: position 1,204 of record DAOUQP010000053.1, read on the forward strand.
CATATATTGCATTTAAAAAGACTGTTTAATTTAAACAGTCTTAGATTTGACTTTCTAATTCTTCGATTTCAGTCTTAAAATTATCAATCTCTAAACATAATGCTTCAACATCTTCAGTAACGTCTTCCTCATTTATTCTTCCTTCATAAATCAATGTGCCGATTTCCTTGTACTTGGTTGTTATTGAACCTTTCTTGCTGCTTATATCCACCTTTGTCTTTGCTTTCCCAGCAAGCTCAGTGCTTTTCTCTGCAGCGGTATTCAATGTTTTAGATAACTTATCCTTAAATCCCATATTATCATCTCCTTTCATATTTATATCTTATATATACACTTAAGAGTAGATTTAAAACATTCATTGTCAATTATTAATCAACTTTATTTTTTCTTCTCTATTCATTTTTTTTATTGCATATTCTCTTTTCATCGCTTCTGTTTTTGTTGAAAACGTTTCATGATATTTTAGTATGACAGGCAACCTTCCTCTCGTGTATTTTGCTCCCTTGCCCAAATTATGATCTTCAAGCCTTTTTTCCAGGTTGTTGGTCCATCCGGTATAAAGCGTTCCATCGCTACATTCAAGTATATACACTACATTCATTTATTTAACATCTCCTAAAATATCTATTGTACTTGTTCATACTTTTCATTATAATTTAGTTGCAATGATTTTGCTACTCAATGGAGGTAAAATATGGTGAATACTCAAAACCGAAATAATGCACTGATTTTAATGGCATTCGCCGCTGTCCTTTGGAGCACGGGCGGATTATTTGTTAAATTGATACCGTGGCATCCTTTGGCCATTTATGGTGGACGCGCATTGATTGCAAATACAGTCATATTCATATATATGCTTTATGATCATAAAAAACCTAAATCAAAAGAAAAACAACAGCCTTTTTTAACACTGAATTTACATACTTTTCTAGGTGGTCTTGCTTATTCTTCTCTTTCACTTTTTTATATCAGCGCCACTAAATTTACGACCGCAGCCAATGCTATCGTGCTGCAATTTACTGCGCCTGTTTGGATAATATTATTCTCTTTATTGTTTTTAAAGAAAAAACCAAGAAAAGAAGATTTAATAGCAGTTTTATTTGTAATGATCGGAATATCAGTCTTTTTTGTAGACGGCATTGAAACTGGTCATATATTTGGTAATCTGTTAGGTGTCTGTAGCGGTATATCGCTTGCTACCATGGTTTTAATCACAAAACATAAAAACACAAGAAAACCTATTGAAATCACATTTATCGGCAATGCTATATCAACTATCATCGGTATTGGTTTTGTTTTTTCTCAGCAATTCAATCCGACAATCATCTTTTATCTATTATTTCTAGGTATATTTCAGATTGGACTTTCATTTATATTGTATTCAATATCAATTCCCCATATATCCTCTCTAGATGCGGTGTTCATTCCCGTCTTGGAGCCATTGCTAAACCCAGTTTGGGTATTCCTGTTGACTGGTGAAAAGATCGGTTCAATAGCGATTTTAGGCGCAATAATAGTACTCCTGACAATCATGATCCATAATTATAGAGAAGCTAAATTAGCTACATGATTAAGTTGTAAAAAAGCAAAACAAGTTGTCCTTATAAATCGGACAACTTGTTTTTTATGCTACAATTCCTCTTTTTTTACTGTATTTCTCGTATTCTTTATTTATCATAATTTTTTCGATTATCTCAATAACATCATATACGTCTTCATATGATACATACAACGGAACTGGAGCCAATCTGATAACATTTGGAAATCTGAAATCAGGAATGACTTTATTAGCTTTTAGTGCTTCATTGATTCTCATAGCTTCTTCATGTTCAAGCGCTACATGCCCTCCGCGTATTTCGTCTTCACGAGGATTTCCTATCTCAAAACCATATTTTACAAGTTTTTCATCAACTAGATCCATCATATATTTTGTAAGCATCAACGATTTTTCACGTAGTATTCCAACTCCCATCTCATTAATCATTTTTAAAGATCCTTCTAAAGGTGCCATACTAAGTACATGTTGTGTTCCAGTTTGCCACCCACCAGCATTGTTTGCAGATTCAAAGGTATGTTTTAAATCAAATTGAGTTTCTTTTTTATTTCCGTGCCAACCAGCTAATCCAGGTTCTTTATTGAAATGTTTCTCATTGATATACAATCCTGCTGGAGAACCTGGTCCACCATTTAGATATTTATAAGTACAAAAAACTGCGAAATCCGGTTGAAGCGCATTAAAATCATGAGGGACGACTCCTACAGAATGACATAGATCCCACCCTATAATTATTCCTCTTTCTTTAGCGACCTTTGTGATTTTTTCCATTCCAACTAATTGGCCGCTGCGATATAAAACCGACGGCAAAAAGATAATCGCTACATCCTCAGTCATAGCCTCGATAAAATCTTCTTCAAATATCATTTTTCCATCCCGGCTTTCAACAACTTTAACACAATCTTCAGGATTAAGCCCTTTTAATCTTATCTGTGAATCAATAGCATAACGATCTGTTGGAAAATTTATATCATCAACCAATATTTTAAATTTCTCTTTTGTAGGCTTATAAAATGTACCTATTGCAGTATGAATATTTATAGTCGTACTAGAGTGAATTGTCACTTCACTCGCCTTCGCATTAATGATCGGAGCCATCAACTCTCCCAAATAATCTTGATATAAGAATAATTGATGCTCAGGTTTAGTCCAACAATCTATCCCGTACTTTTTCCATTCACTTAGTACACGCTCTAATGTCTCTTCCGCATCTTTTGAACATAAACCACATGAATTCCCATCCATATAATACTCATCGTCTTTTAAATAGAATCTCTCTCGATACTCATAAATTTTGTCATTTTTATCTGATTCTTGCGCATAGCTTCTTTCAAAGTAATCTTTCATTATTGTTTTCCTCCCATCCTTAAACACCTGATTATACAAAATCAATACAATGTGTTTAGGTACCTAAACATATTGTATGTTCAAATATTTTTTTTGTCAAATAAAAAAAGAAATGATTTCTCATTTCCATTCATCGATTCTAACAGATAATTTTTTCAATGCACTTAATACTGTATTTATCTCTTCTTCAGAAAGAGTTTCTCCAACAATAGAATCAAAATAATTGATTGTTTCCCATGATTTTTCCTTTAATTCAATACCTTCATGTGTCAATGAAATTTTCTTGAATCTTTCATCTTCACTACTGATACGTCTTTCAACAAATCCTTTTTTAACAAGAATATCTATAATTCCAGTCAGCGTAGATGGTTTGACTGCAATAATTTCATGAATCTGCTTTTGAGTTGATTCGCCTTTTTTCCATAAACAATTCAAAACACGAAATTGAGAATATGTAATTCCTATAGATTCAAAGTCTTGGTTAAATTTCATAGTGGACTTTTTTGCAATTTCTTGAATATAAAAACCTATGCTTTTACTATAGTTCTCATGTACAATCATTTCATTATCCCCTCTATTCTATTGATATATACTAAGTCAATCGTTGATTCCTGTAATTATTTTTTCAAAATGTTGATAATCTTTTATAGACTTGTAATTCCCGCCCCAAGTCCATCCGTGTTCCTTAAACAATCTGACACAAATATCATCTTCAATTATCATTCCCGTTCTATACTCGGTTCTATCTACATAAGATGCAGCATTTCTAGGTGCAACAACTGAATTCGACACATATGGGTTCTGCACTGGATTTATATCAATCGCCAACCCAAAGCTATGATTTGAAATCTTATCTGAATCACTTATCAATCTGAAGTTGAAAGCAGATGTATTATTTGCCTCCATAGATAGATTATCATCACCATCATAATATGAAACCAATTGTATTTTTTCAATAGGATATCTATTTTCATATAATTCTTTAAATATTTCTATTATATCCGATGCTACAATTCTATTGACTACCAACTCCCCGTGATATGTTTCTTCATCAAATCCCCAGTATGTAACTTTTAGCAAGCTCAAGTCATTGATTGTAATAAAGTCGTTTTCATGAAAAGATTTACTATTCATCAAATCGAAATGTTCTTGATCGATATCAAAGACTTCGAATATTTCTTCTGGTTCAGTACTTACTTGTAAGTTTTCTTCCTTTTCAGCAGTACTTATATTAATTTCATTTTTTTCTTCTAATTCCTTTTGACTTATATCTTTTGTGCAACTGATAAGTAAAAGACTGAAAATCAATATTACAACGATCCTAGAAAATTTCAAATATTCTCTCTCCTAACACAAGTATCTTTGAATGATGCTTAAGTGTTTAATGCCCCTATTAATGGCTATTTATATATTATCATATATCCGTCTAAATACAGTGATTAAAAAACTATGAATATCAAAGGAGGAAAATAAATGTTTAAGAAATCAATCCCGTTCGCTCTGATACTATTGTTGCTTCTAAGTAACGTTTTTTCTTTTGCAGAAACCACAAGTGAAAACACATGGCTAGAGACCAATGCTACTGAAGCAGTTTTTACAGATGTCAATGAAGGCGACTGGTATTATGAAGCAGTTATGACCATGAATAGATATGGTATTATTTCAGGATATGGTGATGGTACATTCAAACCGCTTGATGCAGTTAGCAGAGAAGAATTCGCTTTGATGATGGTCGTAGCTTTAAAGCTGGAATTGAAAGACACAACTTCATCATTTGCCGATGTATCAAGTGATGACTGGGCTTCTCCATACATAGAAACAGCTAAAAACTATATCACTGGATATAAAATAAATGACAAATATTATTATAAACCAACACAAGACGCTGAAAGAGAAGATATGGCGGTAGCCCTAATCAGGGCACTTGGAAAATCAACTGGAGATGACTCTTTAGAAGCATTGAATGATTATGCAGATAAAGACAAGATATCTAGAAATTTATATGAATATGTTGCAAGTGCGATATATAACAACCTAATGATCGGTTATGAAGAAAATGGAATCAAACTATTCAAACCAACCGCTACACTTAAAAGAGCGGAAGCTGCTTCATTATTACTATCTGTTCTCAAAGAAGAAAAAATAGTATTCGATGTTGAAGAAAAAGTTGTAATGGGTGATAGTGATTTTTTACTTGAATTGACTGTTGTTGAAGGTGGAGTTAAATTGAATTGGAATTATGAAACCGATAAAGCTGTGTCTGGATATAAAGTTGTAGCTTCCAAATCAAATGAAAATCCGATATACCCTACCGATGGATATGCCAAATATATTCAAAGCAACTCAACAACTATTTATAATGGAGATTCATATAACAATGGCGATTTTCAGAAATTCGAGCCTGGAGAAGAATATTACTTTTCAATTACTGCTTTAGCTGGCGATGAAAAGATTTCAAGTAATGTTATTAGAGCCATGATGCCTGCTGCTATAAGTACTGAAGGTAGAACACCCGTAGTAAGCGTATCTCAACTAGAAGATGGTATTTTAGTGCAGTGGAATGAAATATCAACACAAGGATTAAGAGGATACAAGATCGTTGCATCGAAAAGCAACCCCAATCCTGTCTACTCTGAAGATGGATATGCATTTTGGATAACAGATCTATCTGTCCGTAGTAAAGAAATATATGTAGATGCAAACTATAATGGTGGAGATTTAGGCGGTAAGTTTATAGCCGGAGAAAATTACTATATAAGCGTAACTGCTGTATATGGTGATGCAAAAGTTCCCGGTAATGCCATATTAATTACCATGCCTGAATGAAACCTAACAAAAACGCCCTTAGAGGCGTTTTTTTATTATCAAAACATCATTTGTAATCATGTTAAAAACTATCTGTCAGAGATACAACTATTTGTTCTTTATAAACCTGAGCCTTGTTTTCTCAATTGATGTCCCCAACATTCAGTTATGATCTTCCTAGCCGCAAACAGCGATGTAAGAGCTGGATCGAGATTAGGTGCTACTTCTACTACATCAAATCCGATTATCGGAAGGTCGAAAAGTCCTTTCAACAAATCAAGCAGTTCTCTACTTGTAAGGCCGCCAAATTGTGGCGTACCTGTGCCTGCTGCATATGCAGGATCCAAGCAATCGATATCCAATGTTATATATATCTTATTGAATTTCTCCATCTTCTTCTTGACTCTTTTTATAACTTCATTTGTTCCCAATTGATTATATTCAGATGCACTTATCACATTTATATTGTTGTTTTGTTTAAACTCATATTCGTCTTCTTCAATTGATCTGATTCCTATAAAAAACAAACTGTCGATATCTTCAACATGATTAAGTTCAAGCGATCTTCTTTGCGTCGACCCATGAGATAATTTATCTCCATCCATATCGTCACAAAGATCAAAATGAGCATCAATATGGATAATCCCAAATTTCTCATCAATTCCCTGATCTATCCCCTTCATAACTGGAATTGTTGTCGAATGATCTCCGCCGATCATAGTAAAGAATTTATTTTTACTCACTAGAAATTTAACGATTTCTTCAGTCTTTCTAAATAGTTCATCTCTATTTTCACCTTCAACGTCACCGATATCTTTAACTTTAAAATCTTTGATACTTTCAAAATACTCAGTTGTCGGTGCAATTGTATATGTTATTTCTCTAAGCGCACGAGGTGCATCTTTTGCTCCACTACGAAAACTGACCGAGCCATCATATGGAATGCCAAATACAATTACATCAGATTCTTCGATATCGATTTCAGGTTTGTTTAGCCCCGCCCAAATAGTATTTCCTTGAATCATTTCTTTTGTCGTTTTCATAATCAATCTCCTAACTTTCAATTTATTACTCATGTCGCAAAGCTTCTATTGGATCTAGTTTAGCAGCTTTATTAGCTGGATATATACCAAAAAATATACCTATAGAAGTTGAAAATATTATTGCAAGTATTAAAGAATCCGCACTGACTACTGCATTGATATCCATCAATTTTCCTCCAATACTCGTAAAAACACCACCAAAAATAGAACCGATAAATCCACCAATAATCGATATGGTTACAGCTTCAATTAAAAATTGAATCATAATATCACTATACTGGGCTCCTAAAGCCTTTCGAATTCCTATTTCCCTGGTTCGCTCAGTTACTGAAACCAACATGATATTCATAACTCCTATACCACCGACAATAAGCGATATTGCAGCTATCGCACTGATAAACAGCGTAATCATCCCCAAAGTGGTACTTACTGTTTCTATAAGGTCTTCAGCAGAGAATGTTGAATATTTCTCCTCACCCAAATTGTTTTTTCTTCTTTCGATAGCTGTTATTATACGTTCTTTTTCTAAATCTGGATCTTCCACTGTAGAATTAAAAGTTATTTTTATTCCATCCATCTGACCATTAAGTTTATATATCATATCCATAGTAGTATATGGTAAATATGCAACTGCTGAAGAAAATCCACCTATAGTCTCTTCTTTTTGATAAACACCTACTATGTTGTATGAATTAGATACATTTCCAGTTTTAACAAGAATTTTATTTCCTGATATTTTAGTATCATCAAATAATTCAACTGCGATATCTGAATCAATAACAATATTTTTTTTATAACCACTAATATCAAAATCATTAAGAAAACGTCCATCAATCAATGTAAGATCTTCAGATTCATCTGTATCTGTTGTCGATGCGTTGAAAATCAATCCTGCATCAGAAATATCACTTATGATTTCACCTGGTCTGCTGATATTCGGTGTGACAAATAACACACTTTCTATAAAATTCTCTTCTATATAACTCATATCGTTAAATACAAATTTTTCAGACGGTTTAATAATCGCACTCTTTTCATAATAAATATATACACTATTTACTCCAAGTGAAGATAATTCTTCCTCTATTGTTATCTGAGTAGCATTACCTAGTGAAACTATCGTCACAACCGAAGAAATTCCAATAATCAATCCAAGCATCGTTAAAATAGATCTTAGCTTGTTAGACCATATTGCCTGAAATGAAATAAGAAACGCTTCAACTATATTCATTTGGCCACCTCCTGATCACTTACCAAAAGGCCATCTCTAAAGTTTAGTATTCGTTTTGTCACTCTTGCAATTTCATTTTCATGGGTAACTATGATAATTGTTTTTCCCTCTGCATTCAATTCATTGAATAATTTTAAAATGCCTTGAGCAGATTCAGAATCGAGATTACCTGTTGGTTCATCAGCCAATATTATCGACGGATTGTTAACCAATGCCCTTGCAATTGCAACCCTTTGTTTTTGACCACCAGACAGTTCAGTTGGTTTATGGTTCATTCGATCTTCAAGTCCAACTTTTTTTAAAACATCCATAGCTCTTTTTTTTCTTTCTTCTCTCGATACTCCTGCATATATCATTGATAATTCAACGTTTCTAATCGCTGTCATTTTCGGCAATAAATTATAGGATTGAAAAACAAAACCTATCTTTTTATTCCTGACAACTGCCAATTCTTTTGCCGATAATGTTTGAATAGGATGATTTTCTAAAATATATTCTCCTTCTGATGCTTTATCGAGGCAACCGAGAATATTCATCAGTGTTGACTTCCCTGAGCCAGAAGGACCAATAATAGATACGTATTCCCCTTCGGTAATTGTGAAATTTATTCCTTTTAAAGCCTGTACAGATATTTCACCACTTCCGTATACTTTTTTCAAGTTCTTTACAGTTAACATCAAATCACCTCTATCTTTAAGGCTTCTCGTTATCTAATCTATTTTTTCCTGGAAACATCATTCCATCGTCTTTAGTATCATTTGAGAAATCAATTGTCGACATAACTTTGACTATGTCTCCTTCTTTTATTTCATCTGAAATGATTTCAATCATTAAATCACTCTCTATACCAGTAGCAACTGGTATTATTTGTTCTACGCCGTCAACTATTTTTATAACAGTATAACCTTTAGGTGAAGATATCAATGCGTCATAAGGCACTACTTTCGCATTTTTTTTATTTGCAATCATGATTTCAACATTAGTTGAAAACCCAGGCATCAAAGCCGAGTCGGGATTGATCAAATCTATAATGATATTTACTGTTGCGTCGTTTCCAGAAATAAAAGCACTTGGATAGACCTTGATAATCTCACCCATTGCAATTACACTGTCATCCCCAAGAATAGTGACAATAACTTTTTGACCTTCTTTTATATCCTTTATTTCATATTCGCTAATTTGAGTTATAATCTCTAATTCATCAAGATCCATAATTCGATATAGATTTTGCCCAACATTCACAGAATCACCGGATTCAACAAATATATCCACAATAGTTCCATCGTATTCTGCGACTAACTGAATTTTATCATAATCATTTTTCAATTTGTCTAATCTAATTTTTTCAACTTCCAATGTTTTTTCAAGAATGTCAATTTCATTTTGCAAATTGAAGCCATAATATCTACTGCTATTCAAATCATAAGTATATTGTGAATTATTCATTGCATCCTTAGATGACTCTAATTCACTAAAACTTATCGCACCTGAATTGTAGAGTTCTATATTTTTCTCATATATTTCTTTTGCGTTTTCGTATGAAATTCTAGAGCTTTCAAAACTACTGAAATAACTTTTGTTTCCTTCGCTTTTCAACTGGTCCAATTGATACTCGATACTTATAACTGACTTTTCTTGTGTCAGTAAACTTACTCTGATATCAGAATCGTCAAATATACCGATGACATCTCCCTTTTCTAATTCATCACCTATATCTGCAGCCAATGTAAATTTCTCTGATGTAAAAGGAGCTGTAATTATTTTATCGACTTTAGAAGACACATTTCCAGTTGTTGAGTATGTTTGATCGATATCCATCAGTTTCAATTCATATTCTTGCGTTTTCACATCGTCTATCATTATATCTCTTGATTTATATATTTTTTGATATCCTAGATATCCTATAACAAGTAAACCAGCTGAAATTATTAAAATCATTTTATTTCTTCTCTTCATTTAAAATTCACCTCCATTTTACTTATAATAAAAATAGGTAAAATCCTATTATAATTATTGCTAAATCAGCTGAAATATGGATTAGCCAACTGTTGATAAAACTATTTGGTTTATCATCAAAGAAATCAAATAATAATCCTCCTGCAATTAGTCCAGATAATGCTATTATAAATGTACTGACTGAAAACCAATTTTTAAATACTGCAATATGATATATCGCAAATGAAATTGAACTTACTGAATATGCCAAGAATCTTTGATTTAGATTTTTAAGACTTAAGAAAATAAAACCTCTAAAAAAGAATTCTTCAATAAATGAATTGATGAGGATTATATACAATCCATAAAATATTAAATTTGAACTTGTTACTTGATATTTTTCTTCAAGTTCATTTATTATGGTTGAAACATTCAATTGTCCCTTTAAAATAAAGAATATTCCTATAATTCCTAAAAATACTACCATACTTAAAAGATAAATAGTTTTTTTATATGAAATCAATGGCTTTTCAAACGTATTTTTCAAGAAATTGTCTTTTGTCCATAGAATATAAGTAACAGGTGCAAGTACAAAATATAATAGTTTCACCAATGTTTTACCGAAATATGTGATTTCTAAATACTGATCTACAATATGTAAAGAACCAATTGAAAATATTGTTATTATGAAAATCATCATAATTTTTCTCTTGTCCATGCTTGTCTCCTTTATAGTATATAAAGTAATTGTGTCAAAATTATGTAATAAAAATTATATTATAAAATTATTATCTCTCTTTTATTGATATCTAAGATTTGTACCTCCAAATCTCCACCAAGATATTTTTTCATCATCTCTTTAAGTTCATTTATTGCAGTTTGAAAAACATCTTCCCTATTATTATCTATTGTTTCTATACAAAGAAACGCATTGGTAGTTTCCTCTGTCAGCATGGTTCTAACAGACTCTCTCCAATTCCAGCAACGACAAATTGCACCTGAATCATCTTTGTAAATAATTTCATGTTCATAAGGCGGTTCACTCTTTTCAGATCCGTATGTAATAAACTCCTCATCTCCAATGGCCTTTGTAAGCCTGACATCTCCATTAAAAGTATCAATATCCTCTCCTCCGCACGGCAGGGCATATTTTAATGAAATAGAATTATAAATGTCCACTAGAGGATTTATACTACCTACATGATTTCCTTTACTGGCTCTTTTTAGTAATGCTTCAATTGAACTACGTGCACCTTTTTTTGTTTTGAATTCTTTGAATGCCTCTCTCCATACTTTAATGACTGGATTTTGACTGAACTCAGGTAATGTCAAATGGTCTTTAGCCGTTTTTTCTGCATTCAAAAGCATTGATTCATATCGGTCTTTCTCTTTTACATTATTATCAATGCCTTTTGCTATAACAACACCTATTTTCGCCTCAGGGAACACATCCCAAAATGCTTTTTCTACAATGAATTTTTTCATAATAGTTCCTCCAAATCATTAATCTAGGTTTACTTCATTTTCCACTGAGGGTTTCTTTTATTTAAAAAAGCATCTACGCCTTCGTGAGCATCTTCTGTTGTACAAAGAGTTGCAAAATGATTGTTTGTTAAGTCTAGTGCTTCAGCAAAAGATAAATCCTCCATTTTATAAAAAGATTTTTTGCCGAGTTGTAAAGCAATCGGACTTTTCTTGGCAAGTTTTAAAGCTAATTTCATTGTTTCTTCTTCGAGTTTGTCATTCGGCACTACTTTGTTGATTAATCCAATTCTTTCAGCTTCTGTTGAGTCGATCATATCTCCAGTTAATAAAAGCTCTAAAGCTCTTTTTCTCCCTAGAGATCTGGAAAGCGGTACAGCGGGTCCCATACAAAACAATCCTACATTTACAGCTGTAGCTCCAAATCTAGCATTTTCAGATGCTATTGCCAAATCACATGCTGCAACAAGACCAATGCCATTAGCCACTGCAACATTATGTACTGAAGCAATAACAGGTTTGCCCATTGAAGCAATTGTTATACTCATTTGTTCCATCAATTCAACCCATTTGAAATACTCAAGATTTGTTTTTCCTTCTAGGTCTTTTACATCTATTCCAACACAAAAGTTTTTACCGGCTCCCTTGATGATGATTACTCTGGTTTCTATATCATTTTCAAATTCATAAAGCGCATTATTGAGATCAGTTGCCATGGATACATTAAAAGTATTGTAATCCTCAGGTCTATTAAGAGTTATAATACCTATTTGTTTATTTTTTTCAACTATTACATCATTATATTTCATAGTAAATCCCTCCTTATACAATATTGTTAATAAATCATTTTTTGAAATGTATCATTGTGCTTCTTCTGGAATGCGAATTAAGTAATGATACAAAAATATTATTGAAAATGGCAAATTAACCAAATGTATCATATCGCCAAAAAAAAGAAATAAACAAAACAACAGATAACTAGATAATGAAACAGCAAGCATTGTTTTTTCATATCTTTTGGTCGTTTTAAACAACTTAATTAGTTTAATTTTTAAATTAAACAATTTATCAAATAATCAAAAAATTATTA
>DAOUQP010000178.1 GCA_030625575.1 Eubacteriales bacterium
TACACCTGTTCCCATACCGAACACAGAAGTTAAGCTTTCTTGCGCCGATGGTACTTGGTGGGCAACTGCCTGGGAGAGTAGGAAGTCGCCGGTTTTGATGAAAGAATCTATTTTATAGGTTCTTTTTTATTTTTTTGAAAAACACTTGAAAAGCGTCAATAAACTATAATAGGAATATGCTATAATGCAATGGAAAGTGGAAGGAGAATGAATAATGAAATTGGAATTGGATTGTGTGACATGTAATGTCAATCAGGTTATAAAAATGGCGAAGCAGTTTGAACTGGGACAATCTGCCGGGGAGAAGATGATGAAAGAAGTACTGGGTTATCTTTCGGTTGCCGACTATTCACAATGTAATCCCGCAATTACATCAAAGGTCTGGGAGATTATTGTAAAGCATGTGGGTGATTCAGATCCCTATAAAGAGATCAAGCGTTTTTATAATGATGAGATGATGAAAATGGCCGATGTTGTGAAAGAAAAGATGAACCAGTCGGAAAATCCTTTTGTTACAGGGTTAAAGATTGCCATTACAGGAAATCTCATTGATTTTGCGGCAAAGCATTCTTTTAATATGGATATGGTGAAAGATCGTATCATGAATGTGGACATTATCCATTTGGCCATTGACGACAGCGACAGGCTTTATGACAACATGAAACGTGCGAAGAGTTTGCTATATCTTGGGGACAACTGCGGTGAGATTGTCATGGACAAATTTTTCATAGAATATCTTAGAAAAGAATTTCCTGAATTGGATATCTATTTTGCAGTCAGAGGAGAGTTTGTGCTTAATGATATCACAAGGGAAGATGCTGATGAAGTGGGAATGGAGGAAGTTGCGAAGGTCGTGGACAACGGAGATAATTCTCCAGGCACTGTGATTGACAGGACCAGCGATGAATTCAGGGAACTTTACTATGATGCTGACGTAGTCATAGCTAAGGGACAAGGGAACTACGAGAGCCTCAGCGAAACAGACAGAAAGAATGTGTTCCATCTCTTCATGGCGAAGTGCGATATCGTTGCAAAGTCTGCAGGAACTGAAGTCATGTCAATCGTATGTGTTGAAAACAACGGAGTAGAGAGGAAATAAAACTGAAGACAAACTGGTCTATATACAGAAAAATTGACCAGACGGAGAATCGTGTTGTTTCAATAAATTGCGATATGTCATGATTGATAATGGAATATCGGATGTGTGAGACAATGTTTCAAGGGAACTGGAAGAATTCATAGAAATATATGGTGAGGAGAATCTAACTAAAGAGGTAAGTTGTGAAATTTTAGATTCCCTCAGGTTTGATTGGATAGAGATTGAAATTGAAGATGAAAAAAATGATGAAAAAAACGAGAAAAAGTGTGTCAACCACTTTTGAAAATGTCCCGAAATAAGTGAAACATTAGCACCAATTTTTATTGGTGCTTTAAACTGTCTAAAATTAATGAATCAATAAATAATTGCCTGAGAGTTTATGAGTTCTTCAAAGGGAATATCACTTTGGTACGGTTGAGAACTAATATATTTAGAAAATTCTCCCTGTTTCCACGGGTGACTCATAGTAGGCACATATCTTTTTCGTAGTTTAGAAATTGGTTTAGTAAAGTCAAAATTTCTCGAAGTGCTTTCATGTAAAGGAATTTCATCAAGTGTATAAACTTTCTCGCCTATCGAAGTAAAATGATTACCATCAAACGCTTTAATTACAACACATGAAGTTCCTTTATGGTAATACACGGAATGACCATTCGAATCAACTGGTTTGAAGTATTTATTGTTAAAGCGAATACTGTGCCCTGTATCAATCTTGCGATTAGCTAAAACAGCGAGTATAAGATTGATTTTTTCATCATCAGGTTGTTTTTCAAAGACAGATTTGCTATGATTAATTGCAAGAGCAAATTGATCGTTGAATTTTTTTAAGTAGGATTTTAGAAATTCGTTGGCTTGATCAATTGTTGTAACGCCTGCTAATCTTAACTCGATTGGTAGGCGTGATTGTAATGTTCCAAACAATCGTTCAACACGCCCTTTTGCTTGAGGAATGCTAGTTGTTTTAATTTCAACACCTAGTTGTTTACAAGCATAACCAAATTGAGTAAATGTGTCCTCTTCAATAGAAGGGGAATTTTTTCTTTTATATTCAAAAACAGTTCTTCTATCAGTGTAAAACATATATGGAATACCATAGTTTGTGAGAATCTGATGGAAGACATTATAGTAACCATTTAAGGTTTCTTCTTTATCAAAATAGGCTCCTACAATAGCGCCTGTAGAGTCATCTATAGCAACATGGAGCTGAGTTTTAGAGGAGCCGAACCAAATATGCTGAGAGGCATCCATTTGCAACATTTCCCCAAATAGAGCACATCTAGGCCTTCTTGGATGAGCGTCTTCATAACTAATGATTTTTTCGTCGATTTTAACAAGTTCGTTTTGAGATTTTACATTTCCTTTTTCAACTTCTAATTCAAGCCTAAGTTTCTTTTTAGTGGCCTTGGTAGCCTTAGGAGAAACAATACCATTAGACATAAGGATGTTTCGTATAGCGTTAGTTGATATCGCAATATTATTTCTAGAAAGCATTAGTTCTGAAAAATGAGTAAAGTTAGCATCATAATAATCTTCTTGATATAGCTTGATAATAGTATTTTTGATATCATCAGAGATGGTATGCCTAGGCTTTCTTCCTCGATTGCCATGAAGAAAATAACCTTTTCCGCAATTGCTGTATCCCTTAATTAAACGATTAATGTGTCTTGTAGTACAGTTGAGTTTCAAAGCAGCTCACTTCTTATTCCCGTTAGTTTCTATTAACTTCTTAATAATTTCGTATTTATAGTGTTCATTCATATTTAAGTCTACCTTTCTGATAATTACCACCTCTAGATTTATATTTCTATATGAGGTTTAATAATATATTAAAAATCTATATCGGGACATAATCACAAGTGGTATAGTAGGACATTATCATAAATGAATCATATTTTATCATAGTAAAATGATATTTTTCATTGACAAGTTATTAACAAGGTGATATTATCCAATTGTACCCCCTCTGGGTAGGGGGGCATATATTATTGGAGGTGTACCATTATAATGAAAGTAATTATTGTAGGTGGTGTCG
>DAOUQP010000021.1 GCA_030625575.1 Eubacteriales bacterium
ACCTAACGACGGTTCTCTTAATGTCGTAATTGCTTTTTTCCCAATTTTATTCAATGCCATGCTAAGTCCTACATTTGTAGTAGTCTTGCCTTCGCCTGCTGCAGTTGGATTGATAGCAGTAACAAGTATCAATTTTCCATCCGGCTTATCACTCATGCTTTTTAAAACATCCAAGCTAATCTTCGCTTTATATTTACCGTATAATTCTAAATCATCTTCAGCGATACCTAATTTTTTTGCAACATCCACAATTGGTAACATCTTTGCTTCTTGTGCAATTTGAACATCTGTCTTCATTCCTAAATTCCTCCTCTTCTTTTAGCACTTTCTATTGTATTATACATCAACATTGCAATCGTCATGGGACCAACTCCACCTGGTACTGGTGTAATAAGCGATGCTTTTTCTTTTACTGAATCAAAATCAACATCTCCTACAAGTTTTCCATCAACTCGATTGATTCCAACGTCAATGACAACAGCTCCTTCTTTTACCATATCAGCATTGACAAAGTTCGGTCTACCTACAGCCGCGACAACAATATCAGCTAAATTAACGATTTCTGATAAATTCTTTGTTTTCGAATGACATACAGTAACTGTAGCGTTTCTTTCTAATAATAAAGCTGCCATCGGTTTCCCGACAATATTGCTTCTTCCGATTATAACTGCATGTTTCCCAGTAATTTCGACATTTTCATATTCTAATATTTTTATTACACCATTAGGTGTACATGGTAAAAAAGCTTTATCTCCAACAATCATTTTCCCGACATTTTCAGGATGAAATCCGTCAACATCTTTTTCTATAGATATCTTGTTGAGTACTTTTTTTGAATCAATATGATTCGGTAAAGGCAACTGCACTAAAATACCGTGAATTTTTGAATCATTATTTAAATCATCAATCAACTTAAGCAATTGTTCTTCTGAAATCTTTTCATCCAATTGATGTTTAACTGAATATAATCCTAATTTTTCAGCATTTTTCTCTTTGCTATTTACATATGTTTTTGAAGCTGGATCATTTCCTACAATAATTACTGCTAACCCAGGTACAATCCCTACCTCTTTCAGTTTTTCAACTTCTTCTTTTAATTCTTCTTTCAACTTAGCGGAAATTAATTTTCCGTCAATAATCTTCAATTGCCACACCTCCAAATAATTATATGAAACCAAATATCTCTATATTAGGATATTCGCATATACTTTTAATATTGTATCACAGTATACTCTAATAAAAAAATTTTTCTACTCACTTTTCAGAAAATTCTATGATTTTAAAGCAAAAAGAATATTACTACGATATAAGCTCGCTTAATATTCTTTTCTAATTATTTATTCGACATAACCAACAACATTTCACGTACCACTTTTACAGCTAAAGCACTTGAAATTCCCGAATGATCGTAATGAGGAGAAAGCTCAACTGCATCTGCTCCGACAATATTCAATTCTTTGATTTTTTTCAAAAATTCTATAAATTCTTTTATATCGACTCCACCTGGTTCAGGTGTTCCAGTACCAGGAAAAAACGATGGATCAAATACATCTAAATCAACTGTGATATATATAGGAAATTTCTTCAATTCTTCAATATACTCATCAATTTGACTTAAATCAAACATATTCATATATGTATGCTCTTCAGCAAATTCAAATTCCTCTTTAGTGCCGGATCTGATACCAAATTGATATATGCGTCCATCTCCAAGAAAATCCCACACTCGCCTTATAACAGTTGCATGAGAAAACTCTTCTTCCATATAATCTTCTCTTAAATCGGCATGTGCATCCAGATGAATTACCCTTAGATCAGGATATTTTTCATAAACAGCCTTAATTGGAGAGTATGATACTAAATGCTCTCCACCAAACATAAACGACTTTTTCCCGTCATTTAAAATTTCTTTGGTCTGCTCATATATCATATCCAAACATCTAGTTTTATTCCCAAACGGAAGGTCTAAATCGCCTATATCACTAAAATAATAATCTTCCATATCCATGTTCAAATAAGGACTATAAGTCTCAATACCATAAGATTCTTGGCGCATAACAGGTGGAGCAAATCTTGTTCCCGGTCTAAAAGATGTAGTGCCGTCAAAAGGTGCTCCAAAAATAATAATATCTGATTTTTCATACTCAGAATCACACGCCATGAACGTTACCACATTATTACGCATTTAGTAACTCCTTAACATAATTAGGTAGCATGAACGCCCCAACATGAAGATCCGTATTATAATACTCAGTTTTTAATCCTAGTGCATTCCATGCATCTTTATCAAGGTCTTCAATTGCATTCAATCCCTTTGAAGAAAAACCAAATAACCAATGTCCAGAAGGATAAGTCGGCATATGATACTGATAAGTCATTATGACTGGGAATATAGTAGAAAGCTTATCATGTGAACGCTTCATCTCACGAGCTGTCTGCTCATAATAAGGGCTCTCCTTTTGATTGATCAAGATTCCATTTTCAGTTAAAGCATTATAACAATTAGTATAAAATTCTGTAGTAAACAGTCCCTCGCCAGGCCCGATAGGATCTGTAGAATCGACTATTATCAGGTCATATTCATCTTTGAGCCCTTTTACAAACTCTATACCATCTTCGTAATAAAGGTTTACTCTTTCATCAGACAATTTATTTGATGTATAATCCAAGTACTTGATAGCAGCCTCGACAACCATTTCATCAATTTCTACCATATCGATTCTCTTGATAGTTTTATAACGAGTTAATTCTCTAACAGTACCACCATCGCCACCACCAATAACTAAAACCTTCTCTACGCTTGGGTTTGTCGCCATCGGAACATGAACAATCATATCGTGATAAATAAATTGATCTTTCTCATTTACCATCATCAATCCATCAAGAGTCATTACTCTCCCAAATTCATCAGTATCGAAAATATCGATTCTTTGAAAATCACTCTTATCTGTATATATTGATTTATCTACTTTTATTGACCACTTTACTGTATCCGTATGAAACTCTGTATACCACATTTCCATTTTATTTTCCTCCTACATTCCTAATACTTTTATATATTCAACCTCTGGATCATCAGGTCCAGTTATTACCGTATCTTGTTTTTTTAGAAAATTGATATATTCTATAATATCGCTACTTATACGTTCACCAGGTGTAATTATAGGAATTCCCGGCGGATAAACCATAACCGATTCTCCACTGATTTCTCCTACGGCATCTGTAAGCAATATTGTTTTTTTAGTTGAATAATATGCATTTCTTGGAGAAACAATCACCTCTGGATTATTAAGAGTTTTTCTAAAATCCTGTTTGTTTCCTCCAACATATTTTTCACCTATCTCCTTAAGTGCATTATATAATGTTCCTATTGAGTATTCATCATCGCCAAGACTTATTATAAACAACACATTTTTATCATCTGCAAGTTCTGCTTGTATATGATACTTTTCTCTAAGCAAATCATATACCTCATAACCATTCAATTTTAAATTTGTGACATTGACCGATAGTTTTGTTTCATCAAAATCATGAACCCCAACATTATCAATCAATTCCTTTCCAAATGCATATAAACCAGGTATTTCATTTATCAGAGTCCTATATTTTCTACTGATAGAAAGTATTTCATCCAAATACCTTTCTCCATCAATCACTAATTTTTTTCTAGCGAAATCTATACTTGCCATAAGAAAATACGACGCACTCGTAGTCAATGTAAGATTAATGGTGTTTCTTAGATGATTATAATCAACTAATCTATTCCTATTCATTAAAAGTGCAGAACTCTGTGTTAACGTTCCTCCTGTTTTATGAAGAGAAACAGCTGCCATGTCCGCCCCTAATTTAATTCCACTACTAGGAAGCTCAAAATGAAAGGCAAAATGCGCCCCGTGTGCTTCATCAGATAGTACAACCATATTATTTTTATGTGCCAATTCAATTATAGCCTTTAAATCCGATGTAATCCCATAATATGTCGGGTTGATTACAAAGATAGCCTTTGCATCTGGATTGTTTTTAATAGCTTTTTTAATATTGTCTATACTCATACCCATCGCTATTCCAATTTTTTCATCAATCTCCGGTTGAATATATACCGGTATCGCTCCACTTAAAATGAGTCCATTGATTGCTGATTTATGAGCATTCCTCGGAATGATAATCTTCTCTCCAGGGTTGACGCTGCTCATAATCATAGCTTGAACCGCTGAGGTTGTACCTCCAATCATAAAAAAGCTATAATCTGCTCCATAGGCATCTGCCAATAAATCTTCAGCTTCTTTTATAACACTTTTTGGGTTACTGATTATATCTAGAGATTTCATTGAATTAACGTCTAATTCCATACCGTATTTTCGCAAGAATTCATCATACTCTTTAAGCCCTTTACCGTGTTTATGACCCGGTACATCAAAAGGAATAACATTCTCCTTATAATAAGATTCTAAAGCCTCGATCAGCGGCATTTTTTTATGGTTAATCATAGTGAAGTCTCCTTTGTAAATATTATGTTTATCAATGACTTATTATAAACATTTAATAATAGAAATACAATATTATTAAAGATTTATTTTTCATCTTTTATTATAACACTTAAATAGTAAAAAGCAGATAACATCTACATTATCCGCTTTTATCACTTATCTCATCAATTCAAGCAACTTATCCATTTCTTCATCAGAAATAGTTATTCCCTTGCTCATTTTCTCACCATCTGGTGCCCAGTCCCTAATATCATATTTTGCTGGACGTTCATTCCATGAGATAACATTTAATTCCCTTTGCCATCCAGTCTCACTTTTTGATAAAACGCCAATTTTTTTTACAATATCATATTTTATTGCACTCATTTAATCGCCTCCTATATCAATTATCAAATATCTACTCTAAAAACACCATACTATTTTGATAAAATTCCAAAATGCAAAGAATTTTATAAGCTTTTATTTTTCTTTCTCACCAATTTCTTTATTACCAACAATAATATAATCGCACTTATTATCAGCAGTAAAATCGGTAATGATGCAATGACATTAGTCGTTCCCACACTATACCATTTAGAAAAAGGTGTATGAGAAAAATAACGATGAGTTATTTCTGAAAAACCGATATAAATCGACACGAACAATACAATTACACCAATATAGTAGAAATATTTTCTCTTTTGTGCATTGATTCTAGCAATAGGCATTACTATAAACGTCAAAATACCAATGTAGATTAAAATACTGTTATCGATCCTAGCATCAAAGAAATCAATGTTCATGTTTTCAATATAATTCAACATGTGCAATACCAATAAAAATATGAAGTAAAACATTGCGCTGTCAATTATCAAAGCAATTTTTTTATTGGATCCGCCGTATGAAATCACCCAACTGTCCATCGCTTTTTCGAAATCATTTCCAAATATCTCTTCTGGATTTCTTTTTATCTCCTGTGAGTTTGAAATAACATCCAGTATTTCTTCTTTTATTTCTCTTTTGCTATTTTTCGAAATATTCGAAATTTCAAGGTATTCACAAGCATCCTCGTATATTTCTAGATATTTACCTTCTAGATTTTTCTCATATCCAGTTTTTGCAACTCTTTTAACAGTCATTATTACAGCTACAGCTGCAAGTACAATCAAGACAATAGCAACAACCCCCATCGGAGTAGTCATAGTATCATTTTTTAATATTATATTGAGATAGATTGAAATACTGAATATCAACAGTATCCCTAATAATACGGATACTAGAATTTTCGTTTTACTCTTTCTAGTCATCAATATCCCTCCTTAAAATCGATTCTACTTTTTCTTTCGTATCATCCCATTCTTCGACGAACTTATTCAATTCGTTTTTTCCTGAATCCGATAAAGAAAAGTATTTTCTCATAGGACCTAATGGAGAAGGTCTTTTATTGACTATAAGGATATTTCTTTTTTCCAGTCTATTTAGAATGGGATAAACAGTGGCTTCATTTACTTCAAACCCCAATTGGTTCAGTTCATCGACAACTTTGTATCCATAAGTTTCTTCGCAACTTACAATTTTAATAATGCAACCTTCTAGAATTCCTTTAAGTATTTGTGAATTCATATCGCGCCTCCTACTTTGTATAACATAGTAGCTATCTTTATTATACACCTCTACTATGTAATGTCAAGTAGTAGTTTATAACTACTTATCGTTATTTAATTAACTTAAATTGTCCCTTCACTGAACATATGTTACGATATACAAAGTTATCTTAAAAGGAGGTTTCCTCTTGATTAAAAAACTTATTACCAAGAGAAAAGTCATACAGTTCATTATTGCGTTTTTTATTTACGAAATTACAATTATCTATGGTTTTAACTTTTTTTACTTTTTAGCTATCGCTATAGTACTGGGTAGTATCATGGGTAAGACTTTCTGTAGATGGATGTGCCCTATAGGTTTTGTTATGGAAGCTATCACTACCATTAGGGGTAAAGATCAAAAATTGGGTATGTACAACTATCATAAGCTCGGCTGTCCGATTGCTTGGATTCAAGGTTACTTGAATAAAACCAGCTTGTTAAAAATAAAAAGAGATCCAGAGAAATGTGTAAATTGTGGTTTATGTGATAAAACTTGCTATATAACAGCTTTGAACAAAGAATTCAGTTTGATAAAACAGTTGAAAAAAGATCCTGCTCTATCATATAAATGTTCAAAATGTTTGGACTGTATTGCAGTTTGTCCAGCTGATAGCTTATCGCTTACTTTTGAAAAATAGTTTTCTTTAGGCTATTTTTCTTTTTTAATGGGTAAATATTTAAACGAGGTGACGCAAATGAAAAAAGAAACTAAGAAAAAATTGATAATGCCGCTAAAAAACATTTTAAATAATCTTCCGATAATGCTAAGTGTCATTTTAATTCTTGGTATAATTAAAAATTTCATTAAATTTGAAAATGTTTCTAAACTATTCACTGGAAATATCATATATGATACTTTCCTTGGTTCAATAGTAGGAAGTATTATGGCTGGAAACAGTATAAATAGTTATATAATAGGTACTGAAATGTTGACTGCAAAAGTTTCATTATATGCCGTCATAGCTTTCTTGGCTTCATGGGTAACTGTCGGCTTTGTTCAGATTCCTGTTGAATTATCATACTTCGGAAAAAAGTTTACCTTCATCCGTAATGTTCTAAGTGTGTTCCTTTCAATGCTGACAGGCATAATTGTCGGAATCCTGATGGGGGTGCTATAAATGTCAAAAAAGAACAAGTCTAATAATACACGGTTTATAATATTAGGTGCAGTTTTATTATTATATATTGTTTTGTTTTTTATCGATCAAAATAAAACAATGGAATCATTAACTTATGGCCTCAAAATTTTTAGAGATATTCTTCCGATCTTTGGAATCATATATATCTTCATGGTAGTCTTTAATTTTATTCCAGAAAAAAAACTAAAATCATATATGCAAAAGACCACTGGATTTTTTCAATACTTTGTACTTTCTTTATTAGGCATGATTAGCCACGGACCGATTTATGCTTGGTATCCATTATTGAAAGATTTGAAAAATAGAGGTTTGACTTATGGTTCAATAGCCGCATACTTATTTTCTAAAGGAATCAAACTGACGCTGCTTCCTTTAATAATTCATTACTTTGGAATTAAACTAACTGTTATATTCTCAGTTACGTTGTTTATTCTTTCATTCCTACAAGCTTTTCTAATCGATTTATTTATGAAAAGCAACACCCCTGCAGATTAATGCTCCTGCAGGGTTTTTTTTATGATAAAATATAGTATCAAATGGAAAAGGAAGATTTTGTGAATATAAAAATACTTTATGAAGATAAAAATTTAATTGCTGTAGAAAAAAAACACAACATTCCCACGCAAAAAGACAAATCAAGAAATACAGATTTATTAACCTCTGTAGAATTTTTCTTGAAAATCAACGATCGGTTGAAATCCAACGAATCGCTCTTTCTTTTAAATAGATTGGATCGTCCCGTCGGCGGTATTGTATTGATGGCAAAAAATCAAAATGCCGCAAAAGTATATTCTAGTTTAATCAAAGAACAAAAAATAACCAAAGAATATCTTGCGGTATGTAGTGGAATATCAAAAGAACTAAATAAAACTTTAGTAGATTATATTGAAACTGATTCTAAAAACAATATTTCAAAAATTTCATCGAATGAAATTGGCAAATATTCTATACTGACTTATGAAACACTAGATGCCAATGACAATCTTTCACTATTGAAAATCAACTTGATAACAGGTCGCCATCACCAAATCAGAGTTCAATTAGCTCATAATCAACTTCCAATCTGGGGCGACACTAAATATAATGATGATTTCACCACAGTTACTAATGTCGACATCGCTCTTTGGGCTTTTCATATTTCGTTTAAAAATCCTTTCAGTTCTAAATTGATTGATATTTACTCTTATCCAGATAAGAATAAAAAGCCTTGGAATAAATTTGATTCCTTAAGGAGAGATTACAAATATGAATAAAAAATTATCAAATATACTATTGGTTATCGGATTTGTTTTTACAATCAGCCCAATAATTCTATACTGGTTTATTCACGGAAATCATGAAAGGTATACTTGGATTATCAACGGTCCATATCCATTCAGCCATTTAGGTGGTGGACCTTTTCAGTTGTTTTTATATGTAAGTTTATTCATAATCGGAGTAAGTTTGATTGCAATTACAATGATTCTAAAGAAAAGGAGTAGCATTTAAGCCACTCCTTCTCTTTCTCTTTATTAAATAAATTTCAAGTCTATTCTTTTTTGCTAAGATTGATTACTTTTATTGGAGTCATCCGAAGTAATATTTCTTTAGTAAAATGATAATAATCGTTTTTTAACAGCTTTCTTATCTTATCCTTTTCAATGTGATATACCAAGACAGACTCTTCATCGCCTACAGGGTAATTTGCTCCCAATACGATATAAAATTCATCCGCAACTGAATACGGTATCTCCATATTCCTACCGTGTGGACAATTACTTGAGAAGAAGACTTTCCCTTCTGGAATAAATTCAGATGTAATAGATTTAAGCACATCATCCAAATAATTTTTCGAATTTATCACACCATCACTATTCAACATTTTTACTATTCTAAAAAATTCCAAATATTTATCATTCACAATATCCACCTCCACTTCGTCTCTCTTATTGAAATATATACCCAAAATTAATATATATATCTGTAAAACAACTGTCACCGTATTGTCAAAATGATAATGTATTCTATAAACATAAAAATACTTTGGAGATGATATTATGTTGAAAAACAAAAGAAATTTAATACTCTTGGCAATACTTGTTCTAATTGTTTCGGGATGTTCAAGTTCAATAGTTGAGGATACGATAATAGAAGAAAACATAATCAATAATGAATACGGTTCATTTGGCGCTTTAGAAGACACTGAATTTACAATTGAAGAAATGTTGACATATGCGATTCAAGATGAATATTTAGCAAAAACAGAATATGAATTGATTGTTCAAGAATTTGAAATCAATCAACCTTTTACAAATATCATTAGGTCAGAAGAAACCCATATTCAATTGCTTCTACCACTCTTTGATACCTATGATATTGATGTTCCTGCCAACACTGCAGAAAATCATATTATACTTCCAGAAACCTTGAAAGAAGTGTTTGAAATTGCAGTTCAAGCTGAAATCAACAACATTGCCATGTATGAATTATTCTTAAGTGAAGATTTACCTGAAGATTTACGAACATCGTTTGTTTTTTTAAGAGATGCATCAGAAAGCCATCTTGCTGCATTTCAAAATAATCTAAATAGATATCAATAATAGAAAATGGATAAAGAGCTGATGCTTTTTATCCATTTCGTTTATTATTCTCTTATAATTTTCTTCGCCACATAATCTGAATTTGATGCAAATAACATAGCTCCATAATAAAGATTGAATGAAATCGTATCACCGATTTTATAAGTTATCTTTGAATCTGTGATATCAACTATTAAATGATCTGAACTGCTACCAATTATCTGAATATTAGTATCGATAGGAATAAGTTTAGTGTGATCCCCAAAATCTTGTCTACCTACCCCTAAAATCGCTTTTTTTCTAATCCCAATATCTTCATACTCAGTAATATTTCCAAAAGCATCGATAAATATTTCACCGACAGGATATGATGGTTTATCTTTCATTTCAACAATTTCAGCTATCAAAATAAAATTGTCATCATACATATCATTGAATTCATATCCCCAGTATTCTACCAGGTCCCTATTCAATAATATTTCCTCACCTACTCTGAGATGATTGATTCTTTCTGGCATTACACCGTCTTTTACCAAAGTTACCGATGTAGTCGCTCCCCCTGAAATAATTTCAAGTTTTCTTTCAATGGCCTTTTCAATCACTTCGGCAACCTCGATCAATCTATTCATATTCTTTATCGTAGGTTTGATTGAACCATAACAACCAATATTGGTTCCGACACCCATAAGCTCAATATGTTTCATGTCAGTTTCAATGATTTTAGCAACTTCTACTATTTCATCAACATCAAAATATCCTTCTCTAATATCGCCTACATCGAACATCAGTATAACTTTATGGGTTTTCCCAAGCTTACCACACTTATCATTCAATGCTTCAACAGTGGTCAATTCAGAGTTTAAACTTATATCTGTATATTTCACGATTTCCTCTACTTCACTTAACATAGGGATTCTAATCATCATTGTTTCGATGTCGTTGTCTATATCTTTCATTGCTTTTAATTGTTCAATTCTAGAACTGCCGATATTTGCACATCCGTTCTCGACAAAAGCTTTCGAAACAGAAGGAATACCATTATAACCTTTAATTACTCCTGTAATATTTATATTGCTATTTTTACATAACCCTACAATTTTTCTAATATTATTTTCAATTTGACCAAGTTTTATTTCCAATCTAGGATACAATCTTTCCAATGCAATTTCCTCCTTTTTCACTATTACTTAATATTATATGATAATTGTAAAAAAAAAGTAACCTATCGGTCACTTTTTTTGATGTTGTTTAATTTTACTCATCATTTCATCTTTTCTTTCTTTTAGGAATTTTATTTCATTTTTCATTAGACCGTCTTTTATATGGTCTTTTTCAATAAAGTACATTGAAACTCCACCTAATCCCACGTGAGTTCCTACAGAAACCCCCATCTGCATAATAAAAATTTCACCTTTGAATTCAGTTTCTTTTAAAATTTTATTTTTTAAATTCTCAACAGCACTTCTGTCAGAAGTGTAACCAATAATGATGAAATTTGTCACTTTCAAATCTACTCTCTCTTTAAACTCTCTAACGTAATAGTTTAAAACCCTTTTACGTCCTCTCTCTTTTGCAACAATGGCTCCCTTTTTATTTTTCATTGTCATGATCGGTTTTATATTAAGTATTTTACCGATAAAAGCACTGGCATTGGATAATCGTCCACTTTTGATCAAGTGATCTAGATCATCTACATAAAGGTAATGTTTAACATTGTATTTATACATTTCAACAAAATCTACTATTTCTTCATAACTCATGCCGGATTCAATCAACTGTGCACTTTTTAATATAAGCCAGCCGCTACCGTGACTCATCGAAACCGAATCAACAACTCTTATTTTCACTTCAAGATCTGGATTCTCTTCAAATAATATATTCCTACCTATTTCAGCTGACTGATATGAACCACTTGTTCCACTAGACATACAAATGCATATAATTTCATCATATCCATCCTTAATTGCTTCTTTCATTTGATTGCAAAAATCTTCAGGACTCGGATTAGCTGTTTTTATATCTCCTTCAACTTCTTCAATAATGCCATATAGATAATCTGGCATTATATCGACTCTATCTTTGTAAGTCTTCCCTTCAATCGTCACATACAACGGTACCATAGTGATATTATACTTTTCTAATATCTCGTCGCTTAAGTCACACGTAGAATCCGCTAGAAGTTTAATCACTTTACTCTCCCCTTTTTTTCTCTCAATTGTTATTTTATTTTTATAAACATTCTAAACTCCATACTTCCATAATCAATATCAACATTCTCATCTGTTAGTTCATAGAAGAGACTTTTTATAATAAACTCCAATTGAATTTTATCAAAATACATGTTTACTGTAACATCATCAACGGTCTGAGGCTGTTGCCCATTTTGTCTACTATCGAAATCCTCTATAAATTGAATCATATCGATTTCAGCAACTTCATCATCATCAATAAAAATTCTTAATAATTTATCGGTTTTGTCAAATTCAATTAAAACTTCTTCGCTTTCTAAAATAAAATCATCACGAATATCTAAATATATGTCCACTAAATAATCATAAGAACTGATATCGACAATTAGTGAATCTTTATCATAGAAATAGCTTATATCCGTCCTCGATTTAGGGTAATAATAAGAATATTCAAATCCAAAGACTTTTTCCATATTTTTATATTCAAAATCTTCAGGCAAAACTCTTACATCATCAAACGAATGATTTCTATCAAAATACCGTACAAATTCATTAATATCTTTCATCTCTTCGTCATTCAAATCACTTCTAGGAATAATATTGTCATTATCTAGCATATTCAATTCCACAAGTAAGTCTTCAAACCTATTATTTTGATTATTGATTGAAAGACTAAAAGCACTCTGTGGACCATATGCAGAAATCAAAAGTACTGCAATCGCGCTTATAACTAAAATTGTCGATTTAAAAGATTTTGAGAAGAAAATATAAATCATGCTGCCAAACACCCAAAGGCCTGAAATCACTACAAAATATCTAGGTGGAGTAAGACCGAAATCAGCTATTCTGCTTCCTATTGCTACAAACAACATTGCTAGTGGAAGCATGATTACAGCTGGAAAATATTTATAGAACATTTGGGTATATGCGTTATTTGATTTAATTCTATTTATAAAAAATAGAATTATTACGCTAATAAGACCATACCATACAACTAAATGTCCCAACATATTGATTGGAAATTCTTTTACAATCAGTAGTCGTACGAAGTAAGCATATAATATTACAGTGTATACAGATAATAATGGTAAAACTATATATACAAATAATATTCTCCATACCGGTGGGTAATATTCATTGTCAATATCTTTTTCAATCGGAAGTACGCTTCCAAGGAAATGAGTTACAGCAAACAATCCCGCAATGATTATGAACATATCAAAATAAATGTCATTGTCGAAATTCAGCTCAAATAATTCCTCTACAGTAAAAATAATTGCATTGATTCCAAGATATAGAACTAGCGAAAACAATAAAGTTATAAATAAATTTGTAATTATATTCAATACATATCTTGAATAATTTTCTCTTTTGAACATATAGGGAATTAGACTAAAGAGCAGATATAAACTCGTGTTTACAAGCATAAATTTAATCATAAATTCACCATTTATATCTTTTGGTATCATATAATAGTAAATCACTAAGAATATTGCAAATCCAACATCCATGAGAATTCTATACAAAACATTCAAATTGAATTTCTCAACGACTAATTTTCCTGCAGAATATATAGGTATACCTAAAATCAAAGCTAATAAAATCCTCCAATAAGTTTCCAAAGCTTCAGTTTGATTATAGTCCATGTGATTGAGAATAATTCCAACAATCACTACTCCAAAGACAATAAAAATCGTCTCAGGAAATCTTCTGCTGCTTTTCTTTAAACCTTCTATTAAATTGAGTATTTGCTTCATTAATTTCTTAAACATACTCTCTCTCCTATTCCACAATTATTTCAACTACATGATCTTGATTCATTTCTGATAAGGTCTTTTTGAAATAATCGTAACCTAATATTCCATTATCACTATCATCCCAAGTTACATCAACATAATAATAACCTTCTTCAAACTTAACATAATTCCATGCATGCCCTTCTTCATCAGCTTCTCCTATTACAATATCCGATTGAATTCCCAATCGATTCAGCAATACATTCACTGCATCAGAATAACCGTCACAAACAGCTACACCATTTACTAGTGCTCCATATGCCGAGTGAGATTCATTAGAAATATCATCACTATCATATCCCTCGTAATCATATGATACATTTAACATCAAATAATCATATATCGCCTTGATTTTCTCGTTTTTTGACATGCCTGTGGAAATCGTTGAATTTAAAATACTTTCAATTTCCTCTTCAAATTCTCTTCCACTAGAATAATTATAGTACATTGTAAAATCATCAGCATCTCTTTCTTCTTGATTGAAAGTCCCGTAATATGTCAGCCCGTTATTGTAAGTGTATATCCCAATCCCATTCTTGGACCCTTGATCAAAATTTCCAATATAATAATCTCTATTAGGATAATACTCTTTTCCTAGTCCATCTACATTCCCATCGACATAGTTTCCAACGAATAAATGTTCATCATTCCAGTTGACCATTCCTACACCAGTCATATCGCCGTCTGAAAAATCACCAGTATAAACCGCATCAGAGAATATCATGACACCTTCACCATTACGTAATCCATTATTCAATTGTCCTATATATTCAGTATCTTCCCAAATAAAATAACCTTGTTCTCCATATTTACCATCATTCATTTCTCCAATAAAAATATCCCCATCGTTCCATATATAAATATCAACATCTCCACTTACATCATTATATATTACATCTCCATTATCGAAATTATATGCTTCATAACTAGAAATGTTACTGTAAATATCAAGATAATATGTTTTTAAATTCATATAATATTTATTTAGCATTGTTAAGTATGCTTCTTCTTCCAGTAGATAATCTGTATCAATTCTTCTTTCTTCTCTTAGCATTCTCATAAGCATCGTGCTCGCTTCAGCACGGGTTGCTAATTTTTCAGGATAAAAGCTCCCATCTGGATAACCAGTAATAATACCTAGATAAAATGCTTTCAACACATCCTCATCTTCATAAAGAAAATAATCTTTCATATAAAAACTATATTCAAACATTTCATTTGAGAAATTTTCATCCAAGGCATTCACAATAATCTTCGCCATCTCGCCTCTAGATATAGGGCTTCTATAATTTGCAAACGTATCTGTTTCTATCAAATTTAGATCAATCGCTTTATCGATGAATGGTCTCGCCCAATAAATTGCACCATTCTCAAAATCATAGCCTAGAGATGTCACAATAAGTTTTATAAACTGATCGATATTTACAGACTCATCAGGTCTAAAAGTTCCATCCAAAAAACCATTGATAATTCCTTCATTTGTCAATTCAGTAACATCTTCATAAAACCAATCATTTGAACTAACATCAGTAAAAGAGAAACCAAAGCTAATTCCTGATATAAATAGTATTAATAAAATACTTATAATAATTATTTTCTTCACTTTTATCACCCGTTATTCATTATACCCTATAATTATCTATTTATAGCACTATATACATACAGAAATTTTTGATATAATACTACTATTCATTATATAAGGAGGAATAATTATGAATAAAATTATCCTAGCTGATTCTTGTTGCAATCTTCCAAGTTCTTTTTATAAAAATAATAACGATATTTTACATATGATTAGTATGCCCATTCATTTGGGTGATAAAGATTTTTTAGATGATCATGGCGTAGAAGTACCTTACAAAGAATTCTATGATGCGTTGAGAAATGGTGCTGTTCCAAAAACATCTCAAATTACTCCAATAAAATTCTTTGAAAAATTTAAAACTTTACATGAAGATAATAAAGAAATCTTATATATCGCATTCTCATCTGGCATGAGTGGTACATATAATAATGCCGCTATGGCAAAAGAGATGTTTTTAGAAGAATATCCTGATGCAAAAATCACAATAGTCGATTCTTATTGTGCATCTGCAGGCTATGGTGTCATTGTTAAAAAAGCTGTTGAAATGCTTGAAGAAAATGAAATATCAACAATCGCTCAATATATCGAGGAAAATCGATTAAAAGTTAACCATATTTTCTCTGTAAACGATTTGATGTTTTTAAAAAACGGCGGTAGAATCCCACCAGTTTTAGCAACGGTCGGTACTTTGTTGAATTTAAAACCTGTGATGGATGTGGACAGAGAAGGAAAACTAAGACAAATTGAAAAAGTTAGAGGCAGAAAAAAGGTATATAGAAATTTTTTAGAAGTTCTTAAGATAAATTACAACCCTAGTTTATCTTCAATTATTATCGGACATGGCAATTGCATAGAAGACGCTAATGAATTCAAATCAATGATAGAAAACGAACTCGGTTTTACCGATATCATCATCAGTGAAGAATCACCAACAATTGGATCGCATGTAGGACCCGGACTTATAGTTATGGGCTTTATGGGAAATGAGAGAAGCTAACACTTCTCTCATTTACTTTTTTACGAAATTGTAATATAATTCACTTAATTATCAAAAAGGTGGTGAATATATGCATCCAAAAGTAGGAATAATCGGTGCAGGAAATATGTCGAAGGCAATAGTTGCCGGAATGATAACTTCAAATAAATTTGATCCGAATTTAATCAAAGTCAGCAATAGAAGTTTTCATAAACTAGAAAAAGTAAGAGAATCATACCGCGTTAGAATCTCAACTGATAACAGAAAAGTTGCAGAATTTGCGGATGTTATTATTCTTGCGGTTAAACCAAAACACATAACTGGTATTATTGAAGAGATTCAAGATATTATTGAAGAAAAAAATACTCTTGTTATTTCAATCGCGGCTGGTATAACAATTTCGTATTTATGTAATCATTTTAATTCTCCAGTAAAAATCATCCGAACAATGCCAAATACTCCAGCAATTGTTCAAGAGGCCATGACCGCAATCAGTTATAATCATAATGTAAATGAAGATGATTTGAATATTGTACAAGAAATCTTTCATTCATTCGGAAGAACGGAAATAATCCCTGAAGAATTAATGGATGTAGTAACTGCTGTATCTGGTTCTTCACCAGCTATTGTCTATATGTTTATAGAAGCACTTGCAGATGGCGCTGTTTTAAAAGGTCTCCCTAGAGATGTAGCTTATAGAATGGTCTCTCAATCAATTTTAGGTGCTGCAAAATTAGTGAGAGATTCAGAAATACATCCTGGACAATTAAAAGACAACGTTACTTCTTCAGGTGGAACTGCAATTGAAGCACTATACACTCTAGAGAAAAAAGGATTTAGGGGCATTGTTATGGAATCTATTGAAAAATGCACTGAAAAATCTGACACTATTTCAAAACGATACAACAAATAATTAACTATCAATTGTTATTAGTCAATAAATATTATATATTCTTATAATTTTATTGACTATTAATTTTCTCTCTGCTATTCTAAACAAGGTTTTTAAAATTAATATCGGGAGGAAACACATGCAAACAAATGAAACAAAGATTACAACGGCAGATCCTTCTGCTCTTGGACTTTTCGGATTAGCAATAGTTACTTTAGTTGCGTCATCTCAAAAATTAGGATTGACTACAGGTACATCATTAATTATTCCATGGTCACTTTTTTTAGGTGCAATCGCACAATTAATCGCAGCATTTTCTGATTCAAAAAGAAACAATGTATTTGGATTAACTGCTTTTGGTGCCTACGGTTTATTTTGGTTAGGTGTGACTATGACTTGGATGATCAACTTGGGAGTGTTTGGAGAAGCTATGGCAAACAGTATCGATATCAGACAACTCGGAGTTGCATTTATTGGATTTTTTATTTTCTCATTAGTCATGACTGTTGCTTCAACGAAAACAAATAAAGTTTTATTCATCGCATTTATATTTATCGATTTATTATTCTTGGGATTATCATTGAGCACTGTATGGGGAATAGAAGCAGGGCATGCATTAGCTGCTTATTCTGAATTAATTACTTCAATAGTAGCATTTTATGGTTTCTCAGCAACTATACTTAATGCTATTTTCGAGAAGACTATTTTACCTGTCGGTAAACCGCTTGATATTTTTAAAGATTCTCCATCAACTAGTATTGATGAAGAAACTGAAACAAATAAAAAATTCGAAGTGGCTTAACTGTAATCAAATAGCTTAGGACATGAAAAGGGCCGAGAAATTCTCGGCCCTTTCTATTTATACTAATATGGCTTATACAGTATAAATCAGTGACTACACACCTATATTATATAGCTACTATTTGATATTAAGTAGTCTTTATGCATATTTGTCATAATATGCTAATTGACATTTTATTGACAATATGAGAAAATATTTATAGATTCCATTATTTTCTAAGGAAGTGTGTCCATGTCTAATAGATATAAAAGTAATTTGGCTTATTTAATGAGCAATTTAAATATCAGTGGGAAAGAATTATCCGAAGCTATTCATGTAGATGTTTCTTTAATCAGTAAATGGAAAAACAAGAAGAGAAAAATCAATAAAAAAGCACCTCATTTTGAAAATATGATTGATTATTTCATAAAAATTGATGAAACTAATCAATATAAAATATTGAAAAAAATTTTTTTAGAAAAAGAAATCAAAATTGGCAATATAAATGAACTCAAAAAAAATCTGGAATTATTTATATTAAATGATATTCAAAACGATCTACTATTACCATTTAATACTCCTTTATCCCATAATACGAATAATGACGTTTATGATTACAATGTTAGAATTTTCAAAGATAATTCCGGCAGAAGAGAAGCAGTTCTTGAATTTCTTGATATTGTTTTAAATATGAACGAACCTCAGGAATTACTTTTGATTAGCCAAGAAGATATGGCATGGATGCTTGAAGATAAGAATTTTTTGATTGAATGGAATCAAAAATTAAATAAAATACTTAAAAGCAATCATAAAGTCAAGATAATACACTTTGTCGACAGAGAAGTTGAAGATATTTCAAATGTTATTAAATATTGGATTCAGTTATATTCAAATGTTAATATCGAGTCGTATTACTACACAAAATTTACCGATGCTCCTTTAAAGCAAACTTTGTTTATTGTTAAAAACCATTCAGCAATATACGGCGTCAATTACAATAATCAAACATCAAAAAGATATACCGCTATGTATTGTGATAGTTTTAGTGTTCTTATGTATGAAAATATGTTTAATCACTATTTGAAGAATTCAAGCCCACTTATAACAAAATTCAACTCAAAAAAAATTCCTGAATTTATTAAGCAAATACAATATTGCAAACATAATCAAACCAAATCTTATTTTTATACATATGAACCATCATTTATTCATTTTAGACCAGATTTTTTAAGAAATATTCTTATTAATAATAATGTCAACGAAGAGAAAATCAATGAGATAATTTATTTTCATGCAATATTTAGTAATATGAATCAAAAAACTACTAGTATCGTTTACAACTTCAGTCGTTTTAGCAATTTAATTGCAGCAGGCAAAATTAAATTTGATCAATTATCATTTTTAGCAGAAAAAGATATATTTATAAATCATAATGATATCATACAACTACTTGAATCACTGATTAGGCATATTTATTACAATACTGAATCAAATATTGTTATCATTGATTCAAAAGAACTTCTACAGATGGTACCGATGAATTTTATCGTCTCTGCAAATAATTTTGTCACAACAAACAATCTCAATGATGCTACAGAGCTTTCATTTGCAAATGAAATTACTACTGTAAGTGCTTTTGAGTATTTCTTCAATAGTATATGGTCATCAATTCCTAGAATTAGTAAAGATAAATCAAGAAATATTCAACTATTAAATACAGTTATTAACACTATTAAAGACAGCCCTTCATAGGACTGTCTTAATTGATTATCTTAAAATCTTTGAATATTCATTTGCTTTATCGGCAAACTCCACTTCATTAATATCTTTAAATTTCCCATCTTTATAAATAATTTTTCCGCCGACCATTGTCATAGCTACAGGTTCATTAATTCCTACTATACCAGGAATTCCAGCTGGATCATCAAAACATCCAGAATAATTCATCTTTGTAGCATCGACAAAGAACATATCTGCACATTTACCAACTTCTATACTTCCTATATCATCTCTGCCTAAAAGTTTTGCACTACCACGAGTAGCAATCTGTAATATCTCGCTGGCATCTGGAGCTTTTTCCTTATATTTTAATCTCTGAAGTAAATATGCAGTTCTAATTTCAGCAAGCAAATTTGAATTATCATTTGATGCACTCCCATCGACAGCTAAACCAACTGGAACACCAAGTTCTTGCATTTCACTAATTCTAGCTATTCCCGATGATAATTTCATATTTGAAACAGGACAATGAGCAACTCCTGTTTTTGTTTTTGCCAACTTTTTCAATTCTTCATCATTAAAGAAAATTCCATGTGCATAGAATACATCTTCTCCAACCCAGTTTACACTTTCCATATATTCAAGCGGTCTCATTCCAAATGTTTTTAAGCAAAATTCAACTTCATCTTCTGTTTCAGACAAATGCGTATGTAGTTTTACCCCGTATTTTCTTGCGAGTTTTGCACTCTCTCTCATAATTTCACTATCTACAGAAAATGGAGAACACGGAGCTAACACAATTTGACTATATGAACCATGATTTGTATTATGATATTTATTAATCAAACGGTCACTGTCTTTCAAGATTTCATCAGAAGTCTGGACTAAATCATCAGGCGGCAAACCTCCTTGTGATTTCCCAAGCGACATACTTCCTCTACAAGCATGCAACCTTACTCCAAGTTTTTTAGCAGCATCGAATTGAACATCTATTAAATTATCTTGATTCTTTGGAAAAACATAATGGTGATCCAGTATAGTCGTACATCCGTATTTAACAAGTTCACCCATTGCTGTCATACTTGCCGCATAAACCATATCAGTTGTTAAAAAGCGCCATCTTTCATAAAGCCATAATAGCCAATCAAACAACTCCATCTTTTGAATCTCAGGAATATTTCTAGTCAACACTTGATAAAAATGATGATGTGTATTAATCAGTCCTGGATAAACAAGATAATTGCTTGCATCGATTATTTCAGTTTCATCATCTACTGAAATGTTTCTTGCGATTTCTTTAATATTCGAATCTTCAATTAAAATATCATAACCAAATAATTGTCTTCTATCATCATCACAAGTGACAATAGCTTTAGAGTTTTTTATTAAAAATTTTTTCATATTTTAACCACCTAAACAAAATATAGTATTTATAATACTATTCAATATTTAAGTATACTTACCCTTTATTTAATTAGTTATTAATAATATTTTATATATGATATACAAAGCATTAAACTGTTATTTGGTATTCTAATAGTATGAAAAAAAGATGACAATTATAAAATTATCATCTTAGCTTGCTTTGTCTCTTTCAATTCCTAATAGTCTCTTTATTTCATCTAAATGCTCTCTCGCCGCTTCTTCACCTAATTTTATAAATTCATCTGTTCTAGCAATCGAATAAAATCTAAATATTTCTCTCCAGTTTCTAAAATTAAACTCTTGATGATTAAACACCTTTATTATTACATCTGAGTTTTCATGTATAGTTTTTTCACGATTATTGATTAACGGAATATAAATTGCTCTATACATCATGCTGAAAATATTGATTCTATCAATCTTTCTACTTAAATGTCCATCTAATGATATTGAAATGACAATACCGTCATTTCCCACAAATTCTCTACAAATATCTGCAGGAATACTATCTAACAAACCTCCATCAACGTAGTAATCTTCTCCAATTTTAACTGGCTTATATATGCCTGGAAATGCTGATGAAGCAGTTACTGCATCTTTTAAATTACCGGAGTCAAAAGCTTTTAACGTTCCTGTATTCAAATTTGTAGTTATAATATTCATAGGTATTTTTAAATCTTCAATATTTATATCCCCACAAAGATCAACTACTATACTTTGAATATTTCTTTGTGAAAATATTGCCTTTTTGCTTATTGTAGGTTTAAACCAAGAAACTCTTTTCAAAGTTTCGCTGAATTTTTTTCTAATAGCAATATTGGGCACTTCGTTTGCAATTAGAGCACCCATCATTGAACCAGAACTGCAAGTTGCTAAAAAATCTATAGGTATATTGTTTTCCTTTAATACATTTACAACTCCAATATGGGCAAAGCTCTTTGCTCCACCGCCTCCAAAAGCCAATCCGACTTTTCTTCTCGTTAGTTTATTCTCAATTTCTTTCACTTTCTCACCTTAACCCCAGTTGATATCTTTTTTTCAGATAGAGTAATAATACATCTTTATCACAAAAAGGTCAATACAGCGATAAAACTGCATGAAAAAACTGCTGAATGAATACAGCAGCTTTATAATATGGTCATTAATTCTTTTATATCATTTATAATCAAATCAGCTTCATTTAATTCATCAGGTCTATGAAATCCATAACTGCATCCTATTGTTTGAATTCCATTTTTTGTTCCAGCTTCAATATCTTGAAACCTATCTCCTATAATAACCATTTTTTGAGGATATTTATCTTTTATCATTGACAGTATCTCATGTTTAGGAATATATCCATACTCTTCTGAACATACCATTTCTTCGAAGTACTTGCCTAATCCAAGCATATCTCTTGCAATATCCCTATAACTAATACTGCAGTTACTTATAAATATCAACCTATATCCTTTTTCTTTTAAATATGAGAGAGTTTCTACTGCTCCATCATAAAATACGACTTCACCTTTATTTATCAATCTAAGCATTTCTTCGCCGATCATTTTACTGGCTTCATCTCCAAGCTTCGAATCAAGATCAGGCATAAATTGTTGCCACATAGCTTCAACACTAAACCCTAACCAATAGGAAATTTCATCATCACTCCATATTTTATTAGAAACAACTTCTTTCTCAATTAAATAATCATAAGCTTTTCTAAAAGCCGGTGCATATATTTTGATGCTATTGTGAATAGTACCGTCATAATCAAAGAAAATCGTTTTAACATCATCAAACATATTATCTAAATTTCCTTTAATAGATTTGCCATTTCTATAGCTGTGATAGCAGCGTCAACACCTTTATTTCCTGCTTTTGTTCCTGCTCTCTCAATGGCTTGCTCAATTGTATCAGTTGTCAATACACCAAATATCACAGGTACTTCTGTTTCGAGTGATACACTTGCAATACCCTTTGTCACTTCATTTGATACTTGGTCAAAGTGTGTTGTAGCTCCTCTTATAACAGCTCCTAAACATATGATTGCATCATAATCTTTTGATTTAGCCAATTTTTTAGCAACCAACGGTATCTCAAATGCCCCTGGCACCCAAATGATTTCAATTTCTTCTTCCTCTGCCCCATGACGTACCAACGCATCTATGGAACCTGATAATAATTTACTTCCAATAAATTCGTTGAATCTAGCAATAACTATTGCAAACTTTAAGTCTTTAGCAATTAAATTTCCTTCGTATGTTTTCATTTTATTCTTCCTCCTCAAAATTTAGCATATGTCCCATTTTTTCTTTCTTGGTTTTTAAATAAAATTCATTTTTTTCATTGTGGTTCATTTGTATAGCAACTCTTCCTACCACTTCAATGCCATATCCGGAAATTCCAGATAATTTTTTAGGGTTGTTTGTAATCAATCTTACTTTTACAGCGCCTAAATCAGCTAATATTTGAGCTCCAATACCATAATCTCTCATATCTTCAGGAAAGCCCAAAGCCAAATTTGCTTCTACTGTATCCATTCCTTGATCCTGAAGAGCATATGCTTTAATTTTGTTGATCATACCTATGCCTCTTCCCTCTTGACGCATATATAGCAGGATACCCTTTCCTTCTTTTTCTATCATTCTCATAGCTTCATTTAATTGATCTCCGCAATCACATCTAAGCGATCCGAAGGCATCTCCAGTTAAACACTCTGAATGAACTCTTACTAATATATCTTCTCCAGCAGAAATATCTCCCTTGACAAGAGCCACATGATGTTCACCGTTAAGTTTATTAATATATCCGACAATTTTAAAATCACCATATTTTGTTGGCATAAGTGCTTCAGAACTTCTTTCTATTAAAGTTTCATTTTTCCCTCTATAAGAAATCAAGTCTGCTATAGTTATTATTTTCAAATCATGTTTTTTTACATATTTCATAAGCTCAGGCACTCTAGCCATAGTTCCATCGTCATTCATTATTTCGCATATGACACCAGCTGGATACAATCCTGCAAGTTTTGCCAAGTCTACTGCAGCTTCAGTATGACCAGCTCTTTTTAGAACTCCACCTTTCTTCGCCACCAAGGGGAAAATATGCCCTGGTCTAGTGAAATCTTTTGAACTTGATTCAGGGTTTATCAACTTTCTGATAGTCATTGCTCTTTCAGCTGCTGATATACCTGTAGTAGTTTCTATAGCATCCACAGATACTGTGAACGCAGTATTTTTAGGGTCGGTATTTACAGCCACCATAGGGTAAATATTTAGTTGATTAACCCTTTCCTTAGTCATCGGAGTGCATATAAGACCTCTCCCGTGCATAGCCATGAAATTTACTTTCTCAGGTGTAGCCATTTCAGCCGCCATAAGTAAATCACCTTCGTTTTCTCTATCTTCATCATCCACAACTACAATCATTTTTCCTAGTTTTATATCTTCTATTGCTTCTTCTATTGTATTAAATTTATTCATTTTTCCACCCACCTTTATATAAATCCATTTTCTTTAAGAAAATTTATATCAATTGAACTTTTCGATGCCTCTTCTCGATTGAATATCATGAATCTCTCGATGTATTTTCCAACAACATCACACTCTATATTCAATTCATCGCCGATATGTTTATCTAATAGAGTTGTTTCTCCTTTAGTTGTCGGTATTATCGATACTTTGAAAACTTCATCTTCAACTTTAGCAATAGTTAAACTGATTCCATCGACAGTCACACTGCCTTTATTAAT
>DAOUQP010000008.1 GCA_030625575.1 Eubacteriales bacterium
ATACTATCCAATTTCACAATCATTCTCCTCTTTCAATAGAATATCCATCATTTTAGATGTATTGTTCAAAAATTCCTTTGTAATTATATAATGATCTGTTTCGGTATATTCAATTTCATTATATCCATTGTCGACTTCGTATATCTTGGCATTAGGATATGCCATAATTATTGGGGAATGCGTTGCGATGATAAATTGGGAATTTTCTTCTACTAATTGATGTATTCTTGATAAAAGCGCCAACTGCCTTGTTGGAGATAATGCCGCTTCTGGTTCATCTAATATATATAAGCCCTCACTTCCAAATCTATTCAACACCAACGACATAAAAGACTCTCCGTGCGATTGTGCATGCAGAGATTTCCCACCATATGATTCCAAAATATCACGTCCAAGTTCATCAATATTTGAAGCCACATTATAAAAACTTTCCGCTCTTAAGAAAAATCCGTTTCTCGGCATCTTAACACCTTTAGTAAGTTTCAAATACTTATTTAATACTGAATGAGTATCTTTTGTAGAAAAATTAAAGTTTCGAGATCCGCCTTCGGCATTGAATCCATACGCAATGGATATAGCTTCAAGCAATGTCGATTTCCCACTTCCATTCTCACCGATTATAAAAGTAACATTTGGATGAAACTTCAAAACAGATAATTTTTCAACCGCAGGCAAATTGAATGGATATCGTTCACTTGAAACGATGTTTTCCTTTAACAATTCAACTTCTCTAATATATTGGTTAAATTTATTTTCAATCATAAATACCTCCAATTTCAGCTGTATTTTGCAGTTCCAATACCAACGATGCTCATTTCGATCACTTGCACTTTCTATACTCTAGAGTATCACCATTTTCATGACGATCTGCTCTTCCACTTAAATATAGATATTCCAAATGAGACATGGCTTCAGCAGAAGCAAACCACTTTTGCGGGTCAGGAAAGTCTGTCCATTTTTTAACACTTAGAGACCATATCATCCTCGATGCAACATCCCTTATACTGACCCAATCTTCACTGATGATTACTTCGATTTCTTCAAGACGTTCTTCATGATGTCCTCTCAACTCTTCAATACGTTTTTTATGATTTGTTATTATCTTTCGATGGGATGGTAAAACAATATCGATATCCATGGATTTAACCTTCTCCAAGCTCTTAAAATACACATCTAAAATATTCCATTCAAAGCCCCAAAATGCAATATTGGGAGTTATCGGATCAAGAATGTGATCCCCGGATATCAAAAGTTTATAATCAGGTTCATATAGTGCAATATGACCAGGTGTATGACCTGGAATATCGATAACTTTGAAATTGTATTTTCCAATTTTAATCTCATCACCCTCTTCAAGACCATGAAATTGAATTTCTGTTTTGGGACAATACTTGTATCCTGGATGATGTCCAAAATCAATTCCATCCTTGACTAAATCCATCATCACTGCTCTTTTTTGAAAATCTTCCCAATATGATTCCTTGGTCATCTCGTTGATCATTTCACCGTCTATTTTACCTGTGAAAATCTCCACTCCAGATTTATTCAACTCCGCCGCCAGTCCACTGTGATCGGAATGCAGATGTGTCACAAAGAGTTTTACATTCTCAAGTGGTATATCAAGCTCATCAAGGGCATCAAATAACGCTTTACGGCACTCGGGCGCATTGAAACCAGTGTCGACCACAAGACATTCTTCTTCACCAATAATAAAATAGCTGTTGATAGCTTTTAAAGGGTTGTTCAATAGCGGTATCTCAACTTGATATATATCTTTATAAATTTCTTTCATCATTTCACATCCAATAAGTATTTTAGTTAATAATTAAAGCATTCTATATCGTTCATCTCTAAGGTATCCTTCACCATTTATGAATTTACTTAGTTCCTTCAGAATTTTT
Organism: Eubacteriales bacterium; assembly: GCA_030625575.1. Classification (GTDB taxonomy): domain Bacteria; phylum Bacillota; class Clostridia; order Peptostreptococcales; family Acidaminobacteraceae; genus DAOURC01. The sequence goes on from DAOUQP010000008.1 coordinate 1,902, forward strand.
TCTTTATCTCTATTCAAAGTTCCACCTAGCGGCACATAATTAGATGCGTGATTTGATCTAAAGATGCAATTTGAAACTTCGAGATTATTTACAAATTCATGGGTTTCAATCAACACTTGCTCCGGAGTCAAAAGCTCCATTTCTCCTGTAATGATTTTTCTTTGAATTTCCGTTTCATCTTCGACCATCAATGTTAGAAGCCCTACATAATGAGGATTGATTGCAGAAACAACCTTGGCCGATTCAACAGCATGTTCTTTCGACATTTCTACTCCGCCAATTCCAGATATAAGAGTAACTGAAAGCTTCATTCCACATTCAATGGCTTTCCTGCCGGCTTCTATCATTTCATCAGAAGTAACACCTTTATTGATTGTTTTTAAAATTTCATCGCTGCCTGATTCAATTCCTACATATAGCATATCAAGTCCATGTTCTTTAAGCATTTTTATGTCTTCACCGCTTTTACCAATAATATCTCTTGGAGTTGCATATGAAGAAATCCTTTCGCATTCTGGAAATAAATCTTTTATTTCTTGAAGAATCTCTACAAGATTTGATGTTTTAAGCACAAAAGCATCTCCGTCTGCTAAAAATATTCTTTTTACCGATTTATACATTTCCCTTGCTTCTCTTAATTCTTTCTTGATTGAATCGACATCTTTGATTCTAAATTCCTTCCCCTTGTACATGCTGCAAAATGTGCATTTATTATAAGAACATCCAATAGTGACTTGGATTATCAAACTACCAGCTTCACTAGGCGGTCTATATACCACACCTTCATATTCCAAACCTTCTCCACCTTTCATTGACATTCATCGATGATTTCTTTCTTCAATGATTATGTTATTTGATTTTTCAATATATTTCAACTGATTTAATTTTGGAACAAAAAACAGGCTTGTTAAGCCTGTCAATTAAATCTAGCTATTAAAATCATAAGTGCTATGGCAATAAAAACTATTGTCAGAACACCTCTGATTTTTTTAATTTTTTTTGGATCGAGGGAAGTGTATTTCGGATGAAGCTCTCCTTCGCAAAATGGACACTGCGTCATATGGTCAAGTACATCCCTTTTGCAATGAGGACATTGAACTAGGTGTTTTTCGTATCTTGTCTTTGATTTTTTCTTATTCAAAATCTTCCTCCTTATGGCTTAAGCCAAATTTTCGTAGAAAAAAGGATAAACAGGAAAAATGCTCCGATGAAAATAAGGCCTATTATAAGTCCTGCCAATAAAGCGCTTTTTATTATTGAGATTGTTTCTTTTTTTGTCAAATTCAAATCGGATCTTTCGACAGATCCAGAAGCACTTCTTTTTTTTCTATACCAAGGAGCACCTTCAAAATTCATGTCGGCAATTACCCGTCCATCATCCTCTTTATTGTTTTTATCATCAACCATATTATTTCCCCAATCCTTATTCTTTCAAAGATTTTCCAGTATAAAGGTGACACGCTACTGTATGTCCTTTTTTGACTTCCAACATCTCAGGAATCTGAGTTTTACATATATCCATACACTCTCTGCATCTCGTGTGAAATTTACATCCTGATGGAGGATTCGAAGGTGAAGGTATGTTTCCTTCAAGAATAATTCTTTCATTTCTCACATCCGGATCTGAAACAGGAATAGCACTGAATAATGCTTTAGTATACGGATGCAAAGGTTCAGAAAATATCGACTCTTTATCCGAATATTCTACAAGATTACCAAGATACATAACTCCAACATTATCTGAAATATGCTCTACAACAGATAAATCATGAGATATGAACAAATATGTGAGATCGTATTTTTCCTGAAGTTCCATCAACAGATTAATTATCTGCGCTTGTACTGAAACATCCAATGCAGAGACAGGTTCATCACAAACAATAAAATCCGGATTCAAAGCAATAGCACGAGCTATACATATTCTCTGTCTTTGACCTCCTGAAAATTCATGAGGATAGCGGCTCTTATGATAAGGTTGCAGACCACAATCTATCATCACTTTTGAAATATATTCATCAAATTCTTCTTTTGGAATCAATTTATTATCTTTAACTGCTTCACCAATAATTTCACCTACCGGCATTCTTGGAGAAAGACTCGAATAAGGATCTTGAAAAATAATCTGGATTTTAGGTCTCATTTTTCTCAAATCTTTTCTATTGAGTTCATGAATGTCTATTCCTTGGAAAACAACTTGCCCATCAGTCTTATCGGTCAATCTGAGAATCGTCTTGCCGATGGTTGTTTTACCACATCCAGATTCACCTACTAATCCCATCGTCGTTCCCTTTTTAATACTAAAACTTACATCATCTACAGCCTTTACATAAGATTTAGCCTTCATAAAAACATTAGAAGTAACAGGATAATACTTTTTTAAGTTTTTAACTTTGAGTACTTCGTCATCAAAACCAATTTCACCATTAGTTGAATTATCATTTATAGAAGCTCTTTCAATCATTTTGCTCCCCCTTATCTTTCAAATACCTATAGCATGTGACCATATGGGTATCAGAAAGGAAGATTTGAGGAGGATATTCCCCATTACATGCATCTATCGCCCTATCACATCGATCTCTAAAATAACAATAATTCGGCATGTCGACAGGATTTGGAACTGAACCCGGTATACTAAAGAGTTTTCCTGATTTTTTATCCCCTATACCAGGTCGACTTGCCATCAGTCCAATAGTGTATGGATGTGAAGGGTTATGAAATATTTCGTGCGCTGTCCCTTTTTCCACAACTTTTCCCGCATACATAACTACTACTTCATCTGCCATCTCCGCTATAACACCTAAATCATGTGTAATCAGCATAATACTACTATTGATTCTATCTTTTAAATTTCTTAACAAATCCATGATTTGCGCTTGAATTGTAACATCAAGAGCAGTCGTCGGTTCATCAGCAATAATGAGTTTAGGATCACACGACAAAGCCATGGCAATAACTATTCTTTGACGCATGCCTCCTGAAAGTTCATGAGGATACATTTTATAAATCTTCTCCACGTCAGGTATCCCAACCATTTTAATCATTTCCAGCGTACGTGATTTCACATCTTCTTTACTCATTTCTGGATTATGGAGTTCTATTACTTCATTAATTTGCAGTCCAATTCTAAAAACAGGATTTAAGCTTGTCATTGGTTCTTGAAATATCATCGCTATTTCATTCCCTCTGATATCCTGCATTTTTTCTGTAGGAATCTTGACTATATCATAAATAGCTTTATCAAAATCAAATCGAATTTCTCCATCGACAATCTGTCCTTGAGGTCGTTGAACCAATTGCATTATCGATAAACTTGTCACAGATTTCCCACAACCTGATTCACCAACTATTCCAACTGTTTTTCCCTTTGGAACATTAAAAGTTACACCGCTTACCGACTTCACAACTCCTATATCAGTAAAAAAGTAAGTATGCAAATTTTCAACTTCAAGCAAATTGTTGGAATTTTTCATTTCTGTAGTATATTCAGATTCTGGAACGTTTTTACGATTTTTAATTTTTTCAAATTCATCAGTTATTCTTCTATTTTCTTTAGCGATTCTTCTAGCATCTTTAGCAGAAATGTAATCGCTGCTTTTATTAGTTGCTTTTTTTGTAGTTTTTTTGCTGTTTTTCATAATCCACCTACCGTTTCATCTTAGGGTCAAATGCATCTCTAAGCCCGTCACCAACAAAGTTGAATCCAAGTACCGTCAATAGAATCAGCATTCCAGCAGGTATCCAAACAAACCAGAAATTAGTCATTTCATATGCTGTGCTGACACCACTGATTATATTTCCCCATGAAGCATATGGAAACTTGACGCCCAACCCCAAAAAGCTTAAAGTTGATTCATAAATAATAATTCCACCAAGTCCAAGTGTAGCCAATACAATCAACTGAGGAATAACATTAGGTATCAGATGTTTGAAAATTCTTCTAGAAATCCTCAAACCTGTTGCCTCAGCGGCAATCATGAATTCTTGTTCTCTAAGCGAAAGTATTTGACCTCTGACCATTCTTGCAATTCCAGGCCAACTCATGACTCCCAAAATCAACATCAAATAGTAAATCCTAATTTTAGGATCTATATCCAACGCATCCATAACAGAACCAATGATGATCAATAACGGCATGAATGGTATGCAATTGAAAACGTCAACAATTCGCATGATTACCATATCTGTCAACTTTCCAAAATAACCTGCAATTCCACCCATGACAACACCGATTATCGTTTCTAAGAATACAACAATAAATCCAATGACAAGTGAAATTTTACCACCGTACATCAATCTTGTTAATACGTCCATACCATGTTGATCCGTGCCCAACCAATGCTTTAATGAAGGTTGCTCATGTATAGAAATCAAATGCGTATTTGTAAGTTTTTTGACTGTATACATATTATTGTTTCTTAAGATATTATATTCAATGTCTTCACCATGTTCATCTGGATAAACAAAAGAAGAAGCTCCACTCATTATCGTTTTTATAAGTTCTTTTTTGAATTCAATGCTTAAAAAAACATCTTGAGAAATAGATTTTATAGAAAACTCTGAAGCAAGTGCATAAGGCTCTTTCCCATCTGGTTTTATGTGATTCACACTTATCGAATACTCATCTCTGATTAATTCATATCTCTCTCCATTATACTCAAAGATACTCACTTCATCGTCCATCAATGCTTTCCTTAAGAAATATTTGAATTCATATGTAACTTCAATATCTTTAGTTGCTTTTTCCATTATCAACAGCGATTCAAAAGCTACATTTTGAGTCGATTCTAAAATATAGTTTCTTCCATCTTTATCTAAAACATATATTTTGCTATTATATTTAAAATACGTCTCACCTTGTTCAATAGCTGTTTTAATATAATTATTAATTTCTTCAGGCATTTCAATGCCTTCATGTAGATTCACACTTAAAATATTCCTAAAATACGTTATTTTCGCAATCGGTTCTAAACAAAAAATAGAATAAAAATCTTTACCTTCTTCACTTATATGATATTTTATATCATCAAGTATAAAATTAGTCTCGCCTTTATTTTTAGCAAGTATAAATTTTGAATGCATATTTGAATTGTAAATATTTTCATCAGATGATGTATACCTGTACTGTTCATTCAACGAGAGACTTACATACTCCTTCGACATAGTACCGATATGTTTAAAAACCTGCGTTTCATCATATGGCGAGAAAAATCCACCTATAAATGAAAATATGAACATAAATAAAATTATAATAAAACCTATGATTGCTAATCTATTCCTAAGAAATCTCTTTATAACCAACATTCCTGGGGACAAGACTTTGACTCTTTGAACATTTGATAAACTATTATCTTCTGAATTCGCTTGGTAAGATGTTTCTTCACTCTTATCATTTTTATTGATTGATTTATCGTCTTTTTTATTTTCATTATCCATAACTAGCCCCCCTAACTCACTCTGACTCTTGGATCAACTACAGCATATAGAATATCGGCGATCAAAGTTCCTAAAAGTGTTAGAAACGCCATGAATACCATGTAAAACATGGTGAATGGAATATCTCCACTGACCATAGCTAAATAACCTGTATACCCAATGCCAGGTATCTGAAATAATGTCTCCGTTATCAGCGCACCTGCAAAAAGCCCAGGTAAAGTTCCCCCTAGAATAGTTACTATTGGAATCAATGTATTTCTGAAAGCATGATAATTTACTACTCTTTTTTCTGATAGACCCTTAGCTCTAGCAGTTCTGATATAATCAGAATTCAACACTTCAAGCATATTTGTCCTAGTATATCTCATCAAACCTCCAACGCCGACAATTGTCAGTGTCAAGATAGGCAAAATAAAATGTATGGCAATATCAAAAAATTGATCAAAACCGCTTAACAATTCGTAGTACCTTCCAACTTTTCCATACAGAGGCAGCCAACCAAGCCATGCAGAAAAAATCAGTTTAAGTATAGTGGCAAAGAAAAACGCCGGTAGTGAAATACCTAACAACGCAAGGACTGTAATAGTATAATCTGAACGACTATATTGTTTTCTTGCTGCTAGTATACCAAGTGGTATTGCAATAAAAATTTGAAGTATAAAAGCAATCGATCCCAGTTTAAATGAATCCCAAATAACAGATTGAAATTTTTCAACAACCGGTACATTGAATTGCCATGAATCACCAAAATCTCCATGAATAGCATTACTGGCCCATTGCATGAATCCTTCTAAAATTCCTTTATCCATACCGTATGTTGTATTTAACTGAGCTAACCAATCAGCGTAACTTTTAGCTCCTGGCATTTGTGAGAGCATTCTCGCTTGGGTTTCAACGTAAGAAGTCGGAATACTTCTCATAATTATGTATATAATCATCGATACAAAAAATAGTAAAACTACTGATATCGCTATTCTTTTTATTATATATTTCCTCATTTTCTACCTCTTCTCAGTAAAATGAATGAGCCCACTATAAGCAGGCTCATTCAAACCTTTGTTTTTTAGTTCATCTCAAGTAGCTCTATGTCATTCATCCATCCCCAATAAGTTGTAATATTAGGAGTTACTGTATCCATGTCGACACGTTCTGTACTAAATATAACTAAATTTTGTCTCTGATAAGTCGGTACTTCTACAGCCCAATCAAGAATAATGTCTAAAGCTTGTTTGTAAGCAACTTTTCTGAAAGCTTGATCAGTACTTTGTCTTGCTTCGATAATCAAACGATCAAGTTCAGGATCCGCAATATTATAACTATTGCTGTCGGTTCCGCCTTTTCCCTTACCATTTGAACTGTGATATACCTGATACATATCAGGGTCGATTGTTGATCCCCATGCAGCAGTCCACATTAGATGCACATTTGAATCTAGAGAATTCCATAAAACATTTGTATCTGAAGGATCGTTGATATTCAATGTAATACCGATCTTAGTCAACGCTTCTCTAGTATCTGCCAATATTGCAAATGCCGGGTGATCGCCTTCGCCAGAACCAGGTACAATAATTTCATATTCCAAGAAAGCTCCTTCTGGTGCCGCTGTAAACATTCCACTTGTTTCGTCATAAGTATATCCAGCAGCTTTGAAATATCCTTTTGCCGCTTCAAGAGCTGCATCGTATTTTTCATCTGCTACCATACTTGATGTAAAAATTTGATTTCCATCTATATCTTTAGAATATGCAACTTCATAATCCTCATCGGCTTTTTGAGGTGCTGCCCATGAAGTGTTTGAAATCGGATAATTGATAACCATAGCAGCATCTCCATAATAACTGTCGATTGCCACGTCTCTATAAACCGAATAAACAGTTGCAAAACCTTTTCTCAAGTTCTTGCTTTCTTCAGAATCTGGATTACCATCTACATTTACATTAGTTGCATTTATTCCAATATATCCATATCCAAGATTGTCTACAGAATTCGCAGTGATTACATCTCCAACAACTTCCAAATTGGTATTATATGTTTTTAGTTCCTCGAACTTCGCAACTGATCCTGAAGGATTGGCAATATCGATTTCGCCTATTCCAACACCAGCTATCATTTCACCGTCAGTTGTTTCTTTAAGTTGCAAGTACTTAGTTTTTGGTTCGCCTTTATAATAATATTCATTTGCTTCAAAATAAACGATCTTATCTTGATACTTGATAAATTCATATGGTCCCGCTCCCATAGGTTTAGTTGTTTTTGATTCAACTATAGAAAGATCTTCCCTTTGGAATCCAAACATGTCTTTATCATAATCATACAAAGACTCATCGCCATAGTAATGCATTGGAGCAATATCTATACCAGCAATCGTATAAACAGCCGGCGCTTCAAACCCTCTAACTTTAACTTCTACTTCAGTTTGGCTAAGTTTCTTGATTCCTTCGATATTCGGTACTTCAACACCTTCTGAAGAAGCTAATTTTGCTTGAAGAAGACTTTCTCCTACAGCAGCTTCAATATCAGGTTGGAAATAACTCTCGGTACCGCCATAATTAGCACTTAACGTTTTCCAGTCGCTTCCATATTGTGCGAGTATATCTTCTATTACTGTAGCTTCATCTTCTACAGCATATGAATCATAATCATCATCTATATTGTAGAAAAACGCAAACAAATCTTTTGCTTCAGGATGCATTTCTACATAATCATTAGCCCAAGTATCCGCACCATATAGACTTTTAACCCAATCAACTTCAGAAATCAATATATCCGCAACAAAGCTTTCGATGATAGATATAGATTCTTCACCAGGATTTTCTAATTCCGCAGCAAGTTCATCTGGTGAAATAACAAGTTCTTCCGCCATAGAGTTATTCATTCTATAATTTGTCATTCCGATAATATCATATGAATACAATGTTGAAGATCCAGTGTATGTAGGATCAGAAAGAACGTAATATGAAAAAATGATATCATCAGCATCAGCATACTCACCGTCGCTAAATCTCACATCGTCTCTAATTTTCATATTATATGTCGTGATATCCGAAGCCTCGTCATAGTCAACTTTTACATCAGCCATTCCACTATAAAAATACTCAACGCCATTGTAAATTCCTTTTTCACCATCTATAGCATTATAGATGATTCCGCCTGTTCTATCGGTTGTTAACAAACTCTCCTGTGTTAACGATGATACATCAGCATCATAAGCAGTAGATGAAAAAAACGGACTGAATTTTTCACTGAAAGCCGCATATCCAACAACCAGTGGAGTAAGATTTACAGGTTCTTCGACAACTTCAGGTGTTTCAACAGGTGCAACAGCTTCTTCAACTTTTTCTTCCTTTGGAGCACACCCCACTATCGACACAGCCAATGTCAATATCAATAATAACACCAATAATTTCTTCATAATATTCCTCCCTTTAATTTTTATAATGCAAGAACATTCATTTTTTTATGATACATAATGAGTTCTTGATCATTTTTGAGTAATCATTATATAAGTAAAAATATTTCCACGATGGATCAATATACATCCTTTGTGATATCGTGTATTATTTCCCTAATATATACATTATAAACATTCCATAAAAATTTTCCAATACATTTAAATAAATTGTTACGATATAATAATTTCCCCATTCGATTTTTAATACCCTAAAATACTTATCATATTCAAATATGCTCAATTATATCGATACAAACATATAGAACATATTGCTTTTTTATATCTCGTTAATCAAATGCTCATATCCCAATTCTTTCATTTCATCTACCGACACAAATTTAATCGACGCACTATTGATGCAATATCTAAGACCGCCTTTTTCTATAGGACCATCATTGAACACATGCCCTAAATGGCTATCACCTACACGACTTCTCACTTCGGTTCTAAGCATAGTGATGGTATCGTCGTTTCTGAATACTAAAACATCAGGCGATATCGGTTTAGTAAAACTCGGCCATCCGCAACTGGATTCAAATTTATCAATTGATGCAAATAAAGGCTCACCTGTCGCCACATCAACATAAATCCCCTTATCAAACTTATTCCAATATTCATTGGCAAATGCACGTTCCGTTTCATTTAATTGTGTAACTTCATATTGTTCCTCAGTCAGTGTTTTTCTTAAAATTTCATCAGATAGTTTAAAATATCGATTAGGATCAATAACAATCGTATCAGCCACAGATAAATCTATATGGCAATATCCATTTGGATTTTTATCTAAATAATCTTGATGATATTCTTCAGCCAAATAGAAATGTTCTAATCTATAAACTTCTACTTGTATTCGTTTTGAATGTTTTTCTTGTTCTTCTTTGATTTTGGCTTCTATAACTTTCAAATCAGAATCATCAGTATAATAAATCCCCGTTCTGTACTGCACTCCAAAATCATTTCCTTGTTTATTCAAACTTGTGGGATCTATTATTCTAAAATAATATGTCAACAAAGTGTATAAAGTGACAATATTGGAATCATATGACACACGCACGGTTTCAGCATGCCCAGAATTTTTATGAATCAAGTCCTCATATGTGGGATTTTCGGTATTTCCATTAGCATATCCACTTGTCACATCTATTACTCCATTAATCCTCGATATATAAGCTTCTACGCCCCAGAAACATCCTCCAGCCAAGTATATTTCATTTAAAGCATTATTATTCATATGAATTCTCTCCCTAATATTTTGCAATTTCTTTACCGTATTCAATAATGTTTTTTATACTCTCTTCATCAGGATTCCACTGGTTTTTAAATCCTTCTCCAATTATTTCAAACCCAGCACTTTTCAGCGATTCGTTTATTACCTTTGTTGCCTCTCCACTCCAACCATAGCATCCAAAAGAAGCAGCTTTCTTATTTTTAAATTTGAGTTCTTTTACAAAATGAAGAAACCCTGCAACTGAATGCAAAATACTATTTCCTATTGTAGGCGAACCAATTAATATCATTTTCGATCTAAATATTTCTGTCATCATGTCATTTGTATCATTTTTTGCGATGTTGAATACTTTGACTACTACATCTTTATCTGCAAGCTCTATTCCCTCTGAAATCTTCTCGGCCATCTTCCTGGTACCATTCCACATGGTGTCATATAATATTGTAATCTGATTTTCTTGATAATCATTTGCCCACATCACATATTTCTCAATGATTTGCATTGGATTATCACGCCAAATAACTCCATGACTTGTTGCTATGATATCAATATCTAGATTCATGGATATTACTTGATCTAATTTTTTCCTTAATATTTGATTGAAAGGATTAAGAATATTAGCAAAATATTTTTCTGCCTCACTGAATAATACACATTGATCAACAAGATCATTGTATAGTCTATCAGTTGCAAAATGTTGCCCAAAAGCATCATTACTAAATAAAATATTATCCTCAGTCAGATAAGTCGCCATGCTGTCCGGCCAATGGAGCATTGTCATTTCAACAAATATCAGATGCTTGCCATTGCCGATATCAATCTTATCTCCAGTCTTTACTACTTGAAAATTCCAATCTTGATGATATTGACCTTTTAATGATTTAACTGCATTGGCTGTGCAATAAATCGGTTTGTCTGGAATGTGCTTCATCAACTCTGGTAAAGCGCCGCTATGGTCGACTTCACCATGATTAACCACAATATAATCAATCATATCCAAGTCAATTTCCTTAGCCAAATTTTCTACAAATTCTTCAGCATACGGCAACCATACAGTATCAATCAATACGTTTTTTTCTTCTTGAATCAAATAAGAATTATACGTCGACCCATTATGAGTTGAAAATTCCTCTCCGTGAAACTTTTTAAGTTCCCAATCAACTTTCCCAACCCAATAAACATTGCTTTTAATATTTTTTTTCATTTAAAACCCTCCTAGTAATTAAATTTTTCTTAATTTTAACCTTCTGACATCAGTCTTTTTTCACCTTCAAGTTCTTGAATAGGTTTAATATCTTGAGTAACTTCCAAAGTTCCTAAAAATTCCCCTTTATCATTTCTAACAGCAAAATATCGTATATACACGAACATGCCACCCATTTCGATCCAAAAATCTTCGTGATCCTTTATCCCACTTCTTAAATCTTCTACAATTTTTTCAACTATATGCACACTTTTTGGGGGATGACAATTCTTGACTTCTCTTCCTATAATGGTTTTTGCTCTATCGAATATTCTTTCTTTACCTTGAGTAAAATATTTAACCCTGTTATTAGCATCGACAAAAGTCATGTCCAACGGAACAGTATTTAAAATCGAGTTTATTTCTTCCGGCGACAAGCTGCCAGCATCAAATTGTATATTTTCTGCAGATGTTTTAATGTCTTTATCTTCAATTTCTTCTTCAAAGCGTGGTTGCCATCTTTTAACTGTTTTAAGCAATGTAAACCCGATTTCCGAGCTTGCTTCTTCAATCGCTTTCCATTCTTCAACATTCATGGTATCCAACGTCATTGGAAACATGATATTTTCTTCCTTGAAAATCATTTCTTTAATTTGATCCATTACTTCTACAGCCTTTTCAGATAGAATATCTATATCAATAGTTTCATCAACAGATAAATTTTTAACTAATTTCATACCTTCTCTTATTTCATCATCGACTCCCCACATAACCTGAGGAGGTGCTGTTATATCGTATTTTTCCATATAAGGAAAAAGCAAATTTTCTTTTCTTGAATAATGTCTTTCTATTGTCATGAGTTTTTCCCAAGCATAGAGAAATATTTCCTTCTTATTTGATTCTTTAGTTGATTTATATGCCTCTAGTGATGGAAATATCTCCTCATCTATAAGTTCTTCGATTTTTCTATTTTCCAATTCAAATGTATTTATCGGATGTCCCGGTTCATACTTCAAATCATTGCTTTCAGCATGAATTTCTTCAATTGAACCTTTAAATACCGACGCATGAACATCACATAGCTTTTGAATTTCAGAAACAGGCATTCCTTCATTGACCAAAGCTTGTTCCATTTGAGTAATCTCCGATGCAGAAACTCCTTCAATTAATTTAGCAAATTTCTCTTTCACATCATTTACTGTCGCTCCTTCATGCAATTCCATAATCAACTCCTTCAATTTTGCTTGTCGTTGCTCTCTGCTATTAATAATTTCACTCATTTTTTACCCTCCTTGTATACAATCGGACTATTTGAATAGCTATACCAATCTAACGAACCTAACTGCAATGTCATCAATGAATTGAACACTACCATCTTCGTCTTTTGTTACAACAATCAATCTTTGCCAGAATTCTCCCACTGGAATAACCATCCTTCCATTTGGAGCCAGCTGTTCAATTAAAGCATTCGGCATCGTTGTAGCTGCCGCCGTTACCATGATTCGATCAAACGGCGCTTCTTCTATCCACCCTAACGAACCATTGCCGATTTTGTATCTGATATTTCTATAACCCAATTTTTTTAATCTTTCTTTAGCTTTTAAATATAGCGGCTCAATCACTTCAACAGTATAAAGTTCATTAGAAAATTCAGCCAACAAAGCACTTTGATATCCACTACCTGTCCCTATTTCCAAGACTTTGCTTTCTTCTTCCAATTCTAAGAGCAATGTCATATATAAAACCAAAGAAGGCTGAGATATCGTCTGCCCATAACCTATGGAAAAAGGCGCATCTATTCTAGCAAACTTTTTATTGTCTTCCATAAAAAACGATCTATCCAATTTATTGTAAAACGCACTGATTTTATCCTTATCAACAAACATTAGAATCACCCATATGATATTTACCCTATTTATATATAAGTTCAACAACTAATTAATCAATGAATTATTGAAGTTCACCGATTGTTTTAATATTATTTTCTGTTATACTGATTCTTGTGTTTTAAAGGAGGCAATAAAAATGGAAATCAATTACATAGAATGGTTTGGATATTTAGCATCTTTTGTAGTGCTCGTATCTATTATCATGAGTTCTATCATTAAACTTAGATGGATAAATCTAACTGGATCATTGATGTTTGCATTTTATGGTTTAGGAATAAATTCACTTCCTGTTGCATTTATGAATACAGGCATTGCAATAATTAATATCTATTATCTAGTTAAAATCTATAATTCAAAAGAATACTTTCAAATTCTACCTATCGCAAAGGATTCAAAATACTTCGAATACTTGATGAAATTTTATTATCATGATATAAAAGATTATTTCACTGATGAGGATTTTACTTTCGATGACAAGGCCGTTGGAATATATATACTAAGAGATATGGTTCCAGCAGGGATTTTTTTAGCAGAAAAAACAAATGAGCATACTCTATTAGTAGAACTTGATTTTGCACTTCCTGCATACAGGGATTTCAAAATCGGAAAATATATCTATGAAAAGAACAACCAGTTTTTCTTGGATAAAGGATTTGATACTTTTATAGCAAAGGCAAAAACTGATAAGCATCATAAATACCTCAAAAAGATGGGCTTTGAGAAAAAAGAAAATGATGAATATATAAAAAAATTAAGATAATAAAAAATCAGGTTATTTGTTTAACCTGATTTTTTCATTGCCTTATTCTTGTTTAATAGCTTGTATCGGACATGCATTCATTGCAGCGATGCATTCCTCATATTCATAATCGACTGAGGGCTGCTTGACAATCACTGCCGAGTGTTCTTCCATTATGAAATTATCTTCCGCAATTCTCGTGCAAGCGTGGCACTTGATACAACTTTTTATAATAGTGAATTTTCCCATGTGGTCTCCTTACCTATATCTTATCAATTCAATACAAAGATTCTTATCGACAATTTTCACTTTTGCTTTATCAATCATCGCTCCAACTAGTATCAATTCCGAATCGCTGTCGATTTCCCCTGCCAACTGCCAATAATACGCTTCTATTTCATGTTGTCTTTGTGCGCATAAAAGTTTGGTTATGCAATCGATGTCCTCTTTATTAAAACATGTATTATAATCAACAATTTTTATTATTATGTTTTTCTCATCTTTTTTAATTTTTATATCTATTTCATCCGTATCGTTCTTTAAAAAAAACGTCACCAATTCATCAACAATTTTCGAAATTTTCTTTATTTCATGCTTCATATCATTCCCCTCCTTTTTGGAAAGCATCGATTATAGGCACTAAAAATCCCGCTACAATACCGCCCGAAAACCCATTGTTATATAGATTTATGCCTCCATGTATAGCCCCTACATTTTTAACAACCGCTAAATGAAGCATTCCAGCCAACACACCAATACCAACACCATATGTACCTGCAATTGGAGCGATTGTTGTGGAAAATAAAACAGTGATGATTATTTCAGTCGATGATAGATCATAACCTAATATCGCAGCGATTACAACGACTCCCACTACAATAGGTATACAATTTTTAGGATGTTTCCCGAACGCTGAAAATCCGACGATAGTGAATATTCCAGCCAAAACAGGTCCATTGACTATGCCCCCGACTAAAAAAACATAACCTAAACTTAACATTCCCATTAGTCCCATATTAAAAAACGTTACCCCATAACCAAGCAATTGAGTAAAATCCGTTATTGTTCGTCCATTATACTTCAATACTTTTTTATAATCAGCACCAGAATTTTTATTGATCCAAAATCCAACTACCATTAGATAAAGAAACAAGAAACTCAACATTATGATTATCGCAATGTTGTTTTGTTCATAAACAATTCTAACGGGTGAAATATTCATATCCATCACCCTAAGAACACTCGCGAATACCGTACCTATAATACCCGCTGTAAATCCAATGTTATATAAGTTGAACCCATCATGAAATTTTATCATATGCGCAGACAACGGTGTGATGATAAAGCCGATCAATGTTCCCACCAACAATCCAACAACAATTCCGAAGTTATTGCCGATAATACCCGAAAACATAATTTCACTCACCAACGGTGCCAAAGCAGTACTGAACATAATGACAAGAATTACATCTTTGACTGATATTTTCTGATACCTAGTATACAAATATCCGCCAAGATAGATAGGTAGAATATTCAATATGTTTTTTCCTATAAAAGAAAATCCTAGCACAGTCATAAAAGCAGCGATAAGCAACCCGTTGATTCTCATTTTATATTTTTTTAGAAGATATAAATTAAGAAAACCGATAATTGCCGAATTAATAAATGCCGCACCAATTCCACCGATTTTTATGAAATCGGTCAATAAAATTGTGGGAGAAAATATAATATTATTAATTCCGCTGATAATATTAGTTACATTTCCATTGTCGATCAATTCCATAATGATTCCGAAGATAAAAAATGCCACTGGAAAAACCAATAGTATTTTTATTTTTTCTTCTTTATGTAATTCTCTTTCGACAATATTACTTCCTATAATCATGTAGAAATCACCTTCTTCTTAAAATTTATTTGCGACAAAATCATTCCTGAAAACATTAAAATTATGCCCAAATAACCTCTTGAAGATAAAACTTCTCCTAATAAAAGCATTCCACCAACGACTCCAAAAATTGCTTCCATGCTAAGAATAATAGCTGCATGAGATGGTTTAGCATGACGTTGACCCACTATTTGAAGGGTATATCCTATTCCAACAGATACTAGGCCTCCATATAAAATCGGTACTAAAGCTTCATAAACAATATTTATAGTTGTCGTTTCTATTGAAAATGCGATTATCGCACTTAAAAATGCACAAGTATAGAATTGAAAAATCGAAAGTTTCAATGCATCGTGTTTCCTTACAAAATAATCGATAAATAAAATATGTATCGCCCAAAAAATCGCTCCAACAAGCTGATATATATCACCAATATTTATTGCCATCGATTCACTTACTGTCAAGAAATACAATCCAATCAGCGCCAAAATGCTGCTTAATATAGTTTTTATTGATAATTTGTGTTTAAAGAATATCCCCATTACCGGAACTAAAATTATATACATCCCTGTAATAAACGCTGCATTTCCAGCGGTTGTATACTTCAATCCTATCTGCTGCAATGATGCAGCAATGAATAATACCGATCCTAATAGCGCACCTGGTAATATCGCTTTTTTCAATTCACTCTTTATCGGCAAACTACTTCTTTTATAATGCAATCTCACCATCAACGGTATCAGCGCTGTTGCTCCAAGAGCAAATCTAATACCATTAAAAGAAAAACTGCCAATAATCTGAGCCCCAACTCGCTGAGCTACAAAAGCAAAACCCCAAACGACAGCTGTAATAAATAATAGTACATTTCCTTTAGCTTCATTTTTATTCATCGCATTATCTCCTTTTGAAATCAGTATCATTTTAACATATTCCCTTGATAAATTATATCAATAAGTTAATATATAGTTATGAATTGTAATTATTTTATAACAAGAGGTGATTTGATGCGTTTAGCTACAATTGATATCAATAGTAAAGAAATTGCTTCACTTATCATTGATGATAAAGTTATCACTATAGAAGAAATCAACAACATATTTCAAACTGAATTTAAAACAGATACTTTTGAAATTTTGGTAAACAATCAATGGGATAAACTTAAGACTTTTTATGATGAAATGCTACTAAATGATTCATATAAAACCAAGTTATCGTTTATTCCAATCAATGCAGTAAAATTTGCACCCCTGTATAGAAAACCCAGTAAAATATTTGGAATCGGCCTCAACTATGCCGATCATGCAGCTGATTTAGCTGAAAAGGCGCCAAATACCGAGCCTGCCAGTTTCTTTAAACCTTATACTACAATTATCGGGCCAAATGATTTCATTAATATTCCACTGCAATCCAATAAGACAACAGCTGAAGCTGAACTGGGAATCATATTCAAAAAAGAATGTAAAGATATCGATGAAAACAACTGGCTGGACTATATAGCCGGTTTTACTACAATTATCGATATGACTGCAGAGGATATTTTAAGAAAGAATCCTAGATATTTAACGCGTTGCAAAAGTTTTGATACTTTCTTTAGTTTTGGGCCTGAACTGATTACATCAGATGAAATAAACGATGTATTGAAATTAAAGGTTGCAACTGTGATCAACAATCAGATTCACGCTGAAAACACTGTTTCAAACATGACTTTCAAACCTGATTATCTAGTGTCTTTTCATTCAAAAGTCATGACTATGCTGCCATGTGATATCATTTCAACAGGAACTCAAAGAGCTGTACACATTAACGACGGAGATATCGTCGAATGCCGAATCGATGGTTTTACAAGTCTTGTAAACCCCGTTATCGATTTAAAAAAATGATTTTCAATACTAATGAGGAAGATTGATACCGCCATTTCACTTGATGAATGGTTTATTCAAAAAATATTTAAATCCCTGTCTTTCGACAGGGATTCATTATTGATATTATTTTAAAACTTTCCACATATTATTAGTAAACTCAACTGGATTTTCTATTGTCAATCCTTCAATAAGCAACGCTTGGTTATAGAGAATATCTGTCAACAGATTTACTTTCTCCAAGTTACCATCACTAAAGGCAGTCTTAAGTGTTTCAAAAACTTCGTGGTCGACATTTATTTCTAAAATTTTATCCGCTTTTATATTTTGGTCATTCGGCATTGCGTTCAATACTTTTTCCATCTCTATTGAAATTTCACCCTCATTAGAAAGACAAACCGGATGTTGTTTCAACCTCTTTGAAACTTTTACATCTTTAACTTTATCTTTCAATTGATCTTTCATATATTCAAAGAGCTCTTTGCTTCTCTTTTCTTGTTCTTCATTAACTTCTTTTTCATCTGATTGTATACCTAAATCCGAACTTGAAACAGATTTAAATTCTTTTTCGTTGAATTTCATCATCATTTTTATTGCAAATTCATCAACTTCATCAGTGAAATATAGAATTTCATATCCTTTTTCTCTGACCATGTCAGTTTGAGGCATTCTATCGATTTTTTCAATAGTCTCTCCCGATGCAAAATAAATATATTTTTGGTCTTCAGGCATTCTAGAAACATATTCTTCGAGAGTAACCATTTTCTTTTCTTTTGAAGAATAGAACATAATCAAGTTTTCAATTATTTCTTTATCAGATCCAAAGTTATTGTAAATACCGTATTTCAACTGTCTTCCAAACGACTTAAAGAATATTTCATACTTTTCACGATCTTCTTTTAATAGAGTCTCTAATTCTTTTTTAATCTTGTTTTTAATGTTTTTGGCAATGATTTTAAGTTGTCTGTCATGTTGCAGTATTTCTCTTGAAATATTAAGCGATAGATCTTCAGTATCGACCAATCCCTTTACAAAGCTGAAGTAATCAGGAAGCAGTTCTGGATTCTTGTTCATAATCATGACACTACTTGAATACAACTCCAACCCTTTTTCATATTCTTTTGTATAGTAATCATAAGGTGTATTCTCAGGAATATACAATAGCGCATTAAAACTCACCGCTCCATCAATCTTGTAATGGATATGTTTGATAGGCTTGTCGAATCCGTAACGTTTTTCAATATAAAAGTTTTCATAATCTTCATTGATTAATTCATTTTTATTCTTTCTCCAGATCGGTACCATACTATTGACTATTTGCTCTTCAACAAAATCTTCATATTCATCTTCAGTGCCTTCTTTTAATCTACTAGATGTCATATCCATTTTAATTGGATATCTGATAAAATCAGAATACTTTTTGACTATGTCTTTTATCTTATGCTCGCTTAGATATTCATCATAATCAATATCGTCTGCATTTTCTTTGATTTTAAGAATAATATCCGTTCCAAATGATTCTTTTTCACACGATTCAATTGTATATCCATCCGAACCATTCGACTCCCATTTATAGGCTTCATCACTTCCAAACGCCTTAGAGATAACTTTCACTTCATCCGCCACCATGAATGCCGAATAAAATCCAACACCGAACTGACCTATGATATCAACGCCGTCATGCGATTCGTTGTTCTTTTTAAAATCATATGTTCCACTTTTAGCAATGACTCCAAGGTTGTCAACCAGCTCATCTTTTGTCATTCCTATTCCAGTGTCTTTAATAGTCAACAATCTATTTTCTTTATCTTTGCATATTTTAATAAAGTAGTCATCTTTATTGAAATCAATCGTTTTATCAGTTAATCCTGTATAATACATTTTATCAATTGCATCACTCGCATTCGAAATCAATTCTCTTAAGAAAATCTCCTTATGTGAATAAATTGAATTAATCATTAAATCAAGTAACCTTTGTGATTCTGCTTTGAATTTTCTCTTTGCCAATTTAATCTCTCCTTTTTATTTTATGTAATAATGCACATAAGGAGGGGGCTACTCATGTGCATCATGCAGCTATAAAAGCTTATTCAATTTCAATTGTGTAAGCATTATTGGATTTTTCTTTTTTAGGGACTGTTATCGTCAACACGCCGTCATCAAGCTTAGCCTTGATATCGTTATCTTTGGCATCAGCCAAGTATATAGTGCGATTCATAGAATAAATATGTCTTTCTCTATGAATATAATTTTTTGTACTTTCATCAATTTCTTCTTTTTTATCGATGTTTATTGTCAATCTTTCATTGTTCATTTCAATATTTATTTCTTCTTTTTTAATTCCCGGTAGTTCAGCTTCAATTTGATAATTATCTTTATTCTCTTTTACATCTAATTTGAAGGTGTCGCTTATTAAACTTTTTCTAGGCAACAATGTGTCTGAAAAAAAGTCATCAAGCATGTCATAAACGTCCTTGAATCCATTTCTCCCTATCACTCTGTTTCGATTAAAAGGTACTAATCCAACCATGTTCAACAACTCCTCTCAATTTACATTTTGTTTTGTTAGCACTCTCACCCCGCGAGTGCTAACTATACTTATAATATACATCTCTTATTTTTTTTTGTCAATATTTTTTCAATAAAAAAGAAAAAAACAGACTCCAAAGGAGTATGTTTTTAAGATAATTCTTCAACTCCCCACAATTTCTGAAGTTGAGAATAATTTTCATGATATATAATACTTATTGTTCTTACTTCTTTAATTCGATGATTGATAAAATTGACTTCATGAACATTATGCCTAATTGCGTCTTTATCAAGCTCATATCCATCTTTTAACAATAATTGAATTTCCTTTTCTAAAGTTGTAAATTCCTTTTCCATTTCTTTTCTTTCTTCGAACTTATGATTCTTGGATTTTTCTCTTAGCGTGCTTTTACTCTTATCATGTACACTTGAAGCTTTCTGCATTTTTGATCTAAATGGCATCTTATCACCTCAGTGATTATATACCCAAAATTACATATGATTATTCTCTTCGATTGATTTTTCTAATAAATTTATTATTAATTCTTCACTATCATTATTCAAAACCTCTATGAACAAATCAACTATCTGAGGATCAAATTGTATTGATTTAAATCTTATCAATTCCTTAACTGCTTCCTCTTTGCTTATCGCCTTACGATAAGGCCTATCACTTATCATGGCATCATATGCATCTACCACAGAGAGAATTCTGCATTCCAATGGGATTTCTTCTCCTTTTATCTTAAATGGATATCCTTCCCCGTTATACCATTCATGATGTCTGTAAATCAAATCTGCAATATTTTCTATTTCTGTTATTGATTTTGCAATTCTATATCCTATTTCTGCGTATTTTTTTATTTCCTCATATTCATACTTTGTCAATTTATCTGGTTTCAACAGAATACTATCACTAATACCAATTTTGCCAATATCGTGGTACTTGGCAAATAACGATATTCTATTTATAAAGCTTTCTTCCGAATTTAATTTTTTAGCAACAGCTACGCAATATTCATCTAATTTTTGGGCGTGTTCCTTTGTTTCAAGATTTCTTTCTTCCAGCATTTTAACTAGGAGTGTAATGCTTCCCGTTTTAAATGAATACCTATGGCTTAATTTTTCAAGATACATTTCATTGTCTGCTTTTTTAAATACTTCTCTAAAAATATCTGAGTCGTTTTCTTTCACAGCATAACCTATCGATAATTTTGAGTCTATAAATGTATTATTGACTGTATTTTTACTTAATTCACTTTTGATTTTTTTCTTGATTTCTTCCATTATATCGGTTGAAACATCATTAATGATAACTGCAAATTCGTCTCCGCCAATACGTGCCAGCAGTGAATCCTCAGGAATATTGTCCTTAAGCAATTCGGCAATATGCTCCAAATGTTTGTCACCCTCTAAATGGCCCAATGTATCATTGATAAACTTCATTGCATCAACATCACAAATCAAAATTCCATAATGGTTACTTTTTTCATCTATATCGCTTGTATATTTTTCAAAATAATTTCTATTATAAATCCCTGTCAATATATCATTATTGGCAAATTTTATTATTCTTTTTTCTATCTCTTTTTGCTCAGTGATATCATGAACTATAGCGAGTATTCTTTCTTCATTGATTCTAGAAAATCTAAGTTGATAGACTGAATTGTCGCCAAGTTCAAAAAGACTATATTCATAGGGTTCTGAATTATTGGATTCTTCAAATTTTTCAAAAGCACCTCGTAACCCTTTTGCAATTTCACTTGGAAGCAAGTCTTCAATCGACTTGCCGATGAATTCTTTTTTCGAATAAAGAGCACCTTTCTGCTCTTTAATATTGTCATCTCTAAATACACCATTACTATCAAGAACAAATATCAAGTCTGGAATAGCATTTAATACCGCTTGTAGATGTTGATTCAAAGTTTTTTTGCTCATTAATGCGACACTTAATTCCTTTGTTTTTTGATCAACTTTGAATTTCAGATATAAACTCATTAAAAATAATATAATCAACAAAGCAACTAAACTACTTACAATAATAATTGCATGATGTATGTATTCACCGTTTAACAGATTTGACTTCCCATACCATTTTTCATTGATTTGGTTAATCTCTTTCGCCGTAATTTTATCGAATCCACTATTTAATATTGTCAATAATTCTGTGTTTCCTTCTTTCACTGCTCTGTAGAAATAATTTGAATACACTGGTTCAGTGTAATTATACTTATCTTGTATCCCCAATTTATATAAATAATACTTGGCAGATGGTTGATCCATAATAAACATTACTATTTCACTTTCATTTGCAGCATTGATGATATCTTCATATGAATCATAAAGAATAATGCTGTCTATTCCGGATTTTTCTAGCACTTCGACTGAATATCCGCCTTTTTTAGATGCCACAGTAAAACCTTTAGCAGATTCAATATCAGTTATTCCTGAAATATTATTATAAAAATAAAATGAAGTATCGATTTCAGCATATGATTCTGTAAAATCATATATTTTTTCTCTCTCTTCCGATTTAAACATAGTATCTATAACGTCGAATTTTTCTCGTTTCATAAGTTCTTGCGCATCATTCCAATTAGTTCCGAATATTTCAACTTTGATGCCTGTCTTTTCTTCGAATAATTTCCAATGGTCAATGCTTATTCCGTTCAATTCCCCACTTGTACTTCTAAATGAAAATGGAGGATAATTATCATCTATAACTACTTTAATCGTATCTATTTCAGCCATGGCAGATATAGAAAAAGTCAATATTAATATTAAACTAATTAAAATCGAAGAATATATAGTTCTTTTCAATGTAAACCCTCCTAACTTGTTTAAATTTTACCAAATTATATTAGTATATGCTATATTTATATAAATATAATTTTATTGTTAATAATTAAACAATTTCCTTGCAATTATATTTAATCTTAATATATAATAAAGATAACTTAATATTTGGATGATTAGTCAGGGAGAGTATCGATGTAGATCACCGAAGGGACAAGTTTGATAACGCCATTATCAAATGAAATTCTCAGGTAAAAGGACCGGGCTATGACAAACCACTGAAAAGCTATATTTAGCACCGTAGGGGCAATCTATTAAAGAGAATCTCTCAGGTTTATAACAGTGAAAAGGCAGTTTATTTGTCGTTTTCACTGTTTTTTTATTGCCAATTTTTTACTTGGAGGTGTTGAATGAATTCATATATTTTAATTACAAATAATCCAATGGTTAAAAAAAATTTAATCGAGAAAGATATTTTTTTCACAAACAAAAGTTTATTAGGTGTTCTTATTGAATGCAGAAATCATATTCATAAGGGACATAAATTATTGTCTCACCCGCTTTCAAGTAGTGTTAAACCTAATGAAACACCATTTAAATCAGTCTTGATTTCTAAATCGGCGTCAAATCTAGATTATAGATCTTTAGAAATCATTGAATCGAGTATTTTATCCACCAAAAAATTTATTTCTAATGCACCACAGCCAAAGTGGCCCGATAAAATTCTTGATGATTTCATGCTCATCGATTACAGTGTTATCTCAAACACAATCGATAGCATAAAATAATTATTTACCTACCAAGTTTCTTAGGAAATTAATATATAGCTTTACTTATGATTGTTAAACAATTCACATTGAAGGAGGTGAAACCATGATCGAATTAACAAAAGACACTTTTGAAACAGAAGTATTAAGTAATCAAGGATATGTCTTAGTGGATTATTATAGTCCAAGTTGCGAACCCTGTTCAGCTTTATTACCAAAAATCACTGATTTAAGCGAAAAATATTGCGAAAAAGTGAAATTTACCAAATTAAACACAGCTAGTGCTAGAAGACTCGCTATCTCGCAAAGAGTAATGGGTCTACCAACTATTATCCTTTACAAAAACGGTGAAAAAGTTGATGAAAAAATCAAAGATGATGCAACAATAGAAAATATCGAAAAAATGATTCTCGAGCAAATTGGTTAGATCAAATTTTAAAAAATATGGAGGTGACTCATATGCGTCTTGAAATCGGTGAAATCATTATCGACGATGTGCAGTTCGGCAATTCAACTAAAGTTGAAAATGGTACTTTATTTGTAAATGCTGATGAAATTAAATCAATAGTTCTAGAAGATGAACATATTTCGTCTGTTGATATCGATTTAGCAAAACCTGGTGAAAGCATCAGAATTACTCCAGTAAAAGATGTTATTGAA
Source organism: Eubacteriales bacterium (assembly GCA_030625575.1). Lineage (GTDB taxonomy): Bacteria > Bacillota > Clostridia > Peptostreptococcales > Acidaminobacteraceae > DAOURC01. The sequence goes on from DAOUQP010000008.1 coordinate 26,321, forward strand.
CCTAGGGTCAAAGTAAGCGGAAACGGCGGAATTTTCCCTGGTATCATCAATAAAGTCGACACTGTCGGTACTGGAAGAACTAATGTATTAAAAGGATGCGCAGTTGTAACTTGTGGAAAAATCGTCGGTTTTCAAGAAGGTATTATAGACATGACTGGACCTGGAGCTAAGTACACTCCATTTTCAAAACTCAATAATATCGTTCTTGTAATTAAACCAAAAGAAGGTTTAAAGCAATATGATTATGAACACGCTACAAGAATGGCAGGCTTAAAAATCGCAACCTATCTTGGTGAAGCTACAAAAGAAGTTACACCTGATACAGTTATTCCTTATGAAACAAAATCATTATTCGAGCAAGCTGATTTGTATCCTGATTTACCAAAGGTTGCTTATGTATATATGCTTCAAACTCAAGGACTGATGCATGATACTTACGTATACGGAGTAGATGCAAAAAAAATCGTACCGACATTGCTTTATCCAACAGAAATTATGGATGGAGCGATTTTAAGCGGCAACTGTGTTAGTGCTTGCGATAAAAACACTACATACCACCACTTGAATAATCCTATAATTAAAAATCTTTACGAAAAAGACGGTAAAGAAATAAACTTTATGGGAGTAATTATTACAAACGAAAATGTTTATCTTGCTGATAAAGAACGTTCTTCTAATTTTACAGCTAAATTATCTCGTTATTTAGGTCTTGATGGAGTTATCATCTCTCAAGAAGGTTTTGGAAATCCTGATACAGATTTGATTATGAACTGTAAAAAAATCGAAGATGAAGGAATCAAGACCGTTATCGTAACTGATGAATACGCTGGTCGTGATGGTTCTAGCCAATCATTGGCTGATGCTGATCCGAAAGCAGATGCAGTTGTAACCGGTGGTAATGCAAATCAATTGATTCATCTTCCGCCAATGGAAAAAATAATCGGCATGCTGGATTATGTTGATAAAATTGCCGGCAGTTTTGATGGTTCACTAAGTGAAGACGGTTCTATCGTTGCTGAACTTCAAGTAATTACCGGCGCTACAAATGAATTAGGTTTCAATAAATTAAGTGCAAAAACATATTAAATTTTAAACGAAGGAGAATGACAATGAATATATTAGATGGTAAAAAACTCATCATCATTGGCGACAGAGATGGTATCCCTGGTCAAGCTATTGAAGAATGTGTAAAAGCTATTCAAAACGTTGAAGTGCTTTTTAGCGCAACTGAATGTTTTGTCTGAACGGCTGCAGGAGCTATGGATTTGGAAAATCAAAAAAGAATTTTAGAATTAACTGAAAAACACGGAGCTGAGAATGTTCTAGTAATCTTTGGTGCGGCAGAAGCTGAAACTGCTGGACTAAGCGCAGAGACCGTATCAAACGGCGACCCTACTTTTGCAGGACCTTTAGCTGGTGTTGCACTAGGACTCCCTGTTTATCACGCTATTGAACCTGAGTTCAAAGAATCTGTCGATAACGACATTTACGATGAACAAGTAGGTATGATGGAAATGGTTCTCGACTTAGATGAAATCATCAGCGAAATGAGCTCTATAAGAGATCAATTCTCAAAATTCTAAATTCCAAATCTGTATTGTATTGATTCAGTTTGAATCAAAAAATTCTAACCCAAAATTTTCGGGTGGAGGTGGCTTATGAAAAAAGTAAAAGTAGTACACTATATTAATCAATTTTTCGCTGGTATCGGCGGTGAAGAAAAAGCAAATATCACTCCTGAACTTCGTGAAGGTATTGTAGGACCCGGTATGGCTCTAAAAGCTGCACTAGGTGAAAACGCTGAAATCGTTGCCACTATTATTTGTGGTGATTCATATTTTAATGAAAATCTTGAAAAAGCAACAAACGAAATCATAGATATGGTAAAAAGCTTAGAAGTGGATATGTTTATTGCAGGCCCCGCTTTTAACGCTGGACGGTATGGAACTGCATGCGGCAGTATTTGTAAATCTGTACAGGAAACATTGAACATTCCAGTTTTAACAGGAATGTATATTGAAAATCCAGGAGCAGATCTTTATAAAAAAGATATCTATATTTTATCGACAACTAATAATGCAGCCGGCATGAGAAAAGCTGTTCCAGCTATGGCGAAGTTTGCTCTAAAGCTTATGAATAACGAAGAAATCGGTTCGCCGGAAGATGAAGGCTACCTCGAAAGAGGAATTCGTGTGAATTATTTCAACGAAAAAAATGGTGCCGAGCGCGCTATCGACATGCTTATTAAAAAGCTTAAAGGTGAACCTTTTAAAACTGAGTACCCAATGCCGGTATTTGACAATGTTACTCCAGGTGAAGCAATCATCGACCTAAGCAATGCAAAAATTGCTTTGGTTACTTCTGGCGGTATTGTTCCTAAAGGCAATCCAGATCGTATTGAATCTTCATCGGCATCAAAATACGGTAAATACTCTATTGAAGGTATAAACGACTTGACTGAAGACGCATATGAGACTGCTCATGGCGGATATGATCCTTGTTATGCCAACCAAGATGCAGATAGAGTATTGCCTGTAGATGTTTTAAGAGACCTTGAAAGTGAGGGTATGATCGGTTCTTTGCATAATTATTTCTACTCTACTGTAGGTAATGGAACAAGCGTTAAAAATTCTAAAGCATACTCTCGATCAATTGCAAAAGAACTTCACAGCGACGGAGTTGATGCAGTTATCTTGACCTCTACATGAGGTACCTGTACTCGTTGCGGTGCAACGTTGGTAAAAGGTATTGAAGAAACTGGCATTCCAGTTGTTCACGTTTGTACAGTAGTTCCAATTTCATTGACGGTTGGAGCCAACAGAATTATTCCCGCAGTTGCAATACCTCATCCATTTGGCGATTCTGCTTTGGACGCAGATGAGGAAAAGAAATTAAGAAGATCAATTATAGAAAAAGCATTAAATGCTTTGACAGTTGATATTACGGATCAAACAGTTTTTGAAGATTAGGTGGCTATTATGCCACCTTCTGCTTCGATAAGGAGGAAATACTAATGAGTAAAGCTGTACTCAAATCAGCTGGTTATGTACTCGTTCATGTTCCAGAGTTTGTAAAACATACCGGAACTACGCAAACTGTGGAAAGAGCAAAAAATCCTGATTCAGATTACTTAGAAGCTTTGGATAGTCATCTCAGACCTTTTGAAGAAGTTGTAAAATATGCTCCAAATCAAGTATATATCGGCAACATGGTTCCTGAAGACTTGAGAAGCATCGAAATGCCATGGTGCAATAATTTAACTGATATAAACGATAGATTCGGTAAGTTTGGTGAAATTATGCCTGAAGATGAATTTATCGGATTGATAAAAATTTCTGATGTTTTCGATTTAGTGAAAATAGAAAAATCTTTTGCTTCTTCAGTTAAAGAAAAGCTTTCAAACCACCCTATGATTTCTGAAGAAGAAATCTGTGCTATTGGAGATGGCGATGAAATTTCTGAAATCGAATCACTGATAAGCGAAGGAAATGAACCTTTGTACTTCGATAAAAAAATTGTTGGCTGTGTTAAAAAAGCTCATGATATCGATGTAAATTTAAATTCTCATGTAATGCTTGAAAATCTTGTTGCAAAAGCTTCAGGAGTTCTTGCATTCAAAAACCTAGTAAAGAAAAATAATATAGATATTGCAAGTATAGATTACGTTATTGAATGTTCTGAAGAAGCTTGTGGCGATATGAATCAAAGAGGTGGCGGCAACTTCGCAAAATCTCTTGCAGAATCTGTCAATGCAGTCAATGCAACCGGTTCTGATATAAGAGCGTTTTGTGCCGCTCCTATTCATTCTCTTATCAATGCCGCTTCATTGGTTGCATCCGGAACATATAAAAACGTAGTGGTAGTTGCAGGTGGAGCTACTGCAAAACTTGGAATGAATGGAAAAGACCATGTTAAAAAAGATCTTCCTATTTTGGAAGATACCTTGGGTGGTTTTGCCGTTCTAATCAGTGAAAATGATGGATTCAGCCCAATTATCAGAAATGATTTGGTTGGATGTCATACTGTTGGTGCCGGTTCTTCTCCACAGGCTGTTATTACTTCATTGATAATCGCTCCACTTGAGAAAAATAATTTAAAAGTCACTGATGTTGATAAATATTCAGTTGAAATGCAAAATCCCGATATCACAAAACCAGCTGGTGCTGGTGATGTTCCTGAATCCAATTATAAAATGATTGGAGCGATGGGAGTAAAAAGAGGCGACATCGATAGAAAAGAATTACCTGCTTTTGTTAAAAAACACGGACTTCCAGGATGGGCTCCTACTCAAGGGCATATTCCATCTGGAGTGCCGTATTTAGGTTTTGCAATCGATGATTTAACCAAGGGTTCTTATAATAGAACGATGATTGTCGGAAAAGGTTCTCTTTTCCTTGGTCGTATGACTAATCAATTCGACGGTGCAAGTATTATTATTGAAAGAAATCCTGGAGAAATTGAAGATAATAACGCTGTAAACGATGCCTCGGCTAAAAAACTTATTGCTAAACTCATGAAAAATTTAGCTGAAGAGCTTTTGGCAGAATAGGAGTATGAAAATGGCAGAAAAAAGTATGAATAAAATAATTGGAGAAGCTTTTTTGGATATTGCCGAAAGTATAGAAACTGGCCGCTTTGGCAGAAAGATTCGAATAGGTCTTACTACTCTGGGTTCTGAAAAAGGTTCATCTAATATGATTGAAGGTGCCCTGCTTGCACTTAATAAAGTTTCTGATCTTGAAGTAGTGCTTATCGGTGAAGAAAACAATTCTGACATTGAAACTGTAATAGTTGAAAACGAAGAAGAGATGTACTTGGCAATGGAAAAACTTTTGGATGATGGTGACATCGACGCATGTGTCACGCTTCACTATAATTTCCCTATAGGCGTTTCAACCGTTGGAAAAGTGATAACACCGGGTATGGGTCGTGAACTGTTTATCGCCACTACAACCGGCACCTCTGCAATCGATCGTTCTCAATCGCTTTTTGCAAATGCGTTATTTGGAATAATTGCCGCTAAAGCTTGTGGAATTAAAAATCCATCTGTTGGAATACTGAATGTCGACAATGCGAAAAATGTTGAAAGAGCGCTAAAGAAACTTGATGAAAACGGCTACCCGATCAACTTCGGCGAATCTATAAGATCTGACGGCGGCTCGATAATGAGAGGCAACGACCTGCTTTCAGGTTCTGTCGACGTCATGGTAACTGATACACTTACAGGCAATATTCTCATGAAAGTATTTTCATCATACACTACCGGCGGTTCATATGAATCGTTAGGCTATGGTTACGGCCCTGGTATCGGAATTGATTATAACCGCAATATTCTCATAGTATCTAGAGCATCTGGTGTTCCAGTCATTGCAGGCGCACTGCAATATGCATATGAACTCAGTAAACATAATCTTGATAACGTAAGAGCTTTTGAAATAAAAAATGCTATGAATGCCGGTTACCAAGAGATATTCAATTCTCTTAAAAAAACCGATCAACAAACTTCAGTTCAAGAAACCATAAAAGAAGTTCCGAAGGAAATTGTGACTGCATCTATTTCTGGAATTGATATCATGGAACTTGAAGATGCCGTTATTGCTCTCAAATCATGCGGCATCTATGCTGAAAGCGGCATGGGATGCACTGGTGCAGTTATAATGGTGAATGAGAGCAATCTTGAGAAAGCACTTGAATGTCTTGGCGATAAAGAGTTCATCGCTATAGAAAAATCACCATGCTAAATATCTGATGCATCAAATGTAAAACCTTGAGATAGTATGAAAACTTATTCTCAAGGTTTTTTATTTTTTTCCCTTTAATTATTTTAATTTATCAGTTATAATGTTAGCAAGTATTATTATCTGGTACTAATTTAGTTTTGGGAGGAATTTATGAATTTACCAAGTTTGAAAATTGGAGATTTAATAGCCAAAGTTCCCATCGTCCAAGGTGGCATGGGCGTTGGAGTATCTCTTTCATCACTTGCGGGCAATGTTGCTCTCAATGGAGGAATAGGTGTTATTTCAGGTGTTGAAATCGGATTTAAAGAACCTGATTACTACAAGAACAAGATGGAAGCTAATCTAAGAGCTTTAAAATACCACATAAATGAAGCTAAAAGAATATCTAATGGCGGCATCATCGGTGTCAATATCATGGTTGCTGTTAATAATTTTGAAGATTATGTTAAAGAAGCTGTTAAAGCTAAAGCTGATATTATATTTTCTGGTGCAGGCCTTCCACTCGCTCTACCTAAGTTTACTATTGGGTCGAGTACAAAGGTTGCTCCTATTGTATCTTCTGGTCGAACTGCAAAAGTCATATGTAAAGCCTGGGATAAAAAATTTAATATCATTCCAGATGCTATAGTTGTAGAGGGTCCCTTAGCTGGTGGTCATCTTGGATATAGCAAAGAAGTTCTTCTAGAAGGAAAAATAACTCTAGAAGATATTCTTAAAGATGTTCTTGAAGAAATAAAACCTTTTCAAGAGAAATACAAAAGAAAAATTCCGATAATTGCAGGCGGTGGCGTCTATAATGGCAAACAGATTGCAAACCTATTGAAACTCGGAGCATCTGCAGTGCAAATCGGATCATTGTTTGTTGCTACTAAAGAATGTGATGCATCTGATGCATTTAAACAATCATATGTAGATTGTAAGAAGGAAGATATCGAGATTATCATCTCCCCTGTCGGAATGCCGGGAAGAGCCATTCACAATCAATTTTTACAAGATGTCAAAGAAGGCAAGAAAAAACCGATTAGTTGCTTTGCCAATTGCTTGAAACCATGTGTACCAAGTGAAGCTCCTTATTGTATCGCCAATGCATTGATAAATGCTGAAAAAGGTAATTTCAATAGTGGTTATGCTTTTGTTGGTGCCAATGCATATCTAATCGATAGAATATCTACTGTAAAAGAAGTTATGGATAGCTTATGTGCAGAAACAATACAATATTTAAATGGAAAGAATCAGGCTTGATAACCTGATTCTTTTTTTATCTTTAAAGAAAAACAACAATACTAATGTCTGTTTCTCCCTTTACCTTGATTTTGATTGACATTCAACTCAGTTTCAACCGGTATTATTTCTCCAGATACCAAAGCATCAGATAAGGCATCTGCAACTGCATTGACAATTCCAACAGATGAATAAGTAGATCCAGACACAGTATCCACTTCTAGACTTTGTCCCTCGATAATCTGAGAAGGTATCGATTCGAAAGCGGGTAAAAAATAACTTTCCCTTTGTTCGTTATGTTCAATTATCTCAATCGAATCTATTGAATTATCATGAACG
>DAOUQP010000102.1 GCA_030625575.1 Eubacteriales bacterium
AGAAGCCGCTAAGGAAACAGCAGTTTTGATTGATGATTCGTTGAAGAAGATAAATCAAGGAACCACTTTGTCGAATGTAGCATCTGAAGCACTAGTTAAAATAGTTGAAGGTGTTATTGAAACAGGTACAATAGTAGGAGAGATTGCGGTTGCATCTAATGAACAGGCATCGGGAATTGCGCAGATTAACGATGCAATTGAGCAAGTAGCTCGTATAACTCAATCAAATACAGCCTTAGCTGAAGAAAGTGCGTCTGCAAGTCATCAAATGTCATCACAGGCTCAAATGCTTGCTCAGTTAGTTGGTAAATTTAATTTGAAATCTTCTACTTCTGAATTTAAAATAGATGATGTAGTTGAATTAGAAATAAAGGAAGAAATAAAAGAAGATATTATTATAAATTTCGATCGAGATCAAGAAGGTTTTGGTAAGTATTAAAATTTATTGAGGTGGTGAATAAATGGATAAAAGAAAGTATTTTACATTTGAAGTGGATAAAGAGCATTATGCTTTACCGATTGATACAGTCAATCAAATTATAGGAATACAGAGCATCACTTTAATTCCAAACCAACCAAAGTATCTCAAAGGAGTTATAAATCTAAGAGGTCAAATTATTCCAATCGTAGATTTTCGTTTGCGATTGGGTATAGAATCTCTAGATTATACTGACAGAACGAGTATTGTGGTTACTGAAAATAAAGATGTTTTCATTGGATTTATTGTTGATGAAGTTTCGGAAGTTTTAGAGATTGAAGATAAAGATATTTCAAAACAATCCGATAAGAAGATTAAGAAAGAAAACGCATTAATAGACGGATTTTACAAAACTGAGGAATTCATCATAAAAGTATTAAATTATAACCAGGTTTCGCAACACTAAAATAATAGTAGGTAGGGTTATCAGATGGAAATTAAAAAAGATGAATTTTTGATGTTTGCAAATTTTATTAGAATAAATTTTGGCATAAATCTGACTGAGAAGAAAACGACATTTATTATCAGTCGTTTAGGATCTACGATAGAAAAGCATGGGTTCAATAATTTTTCTGACTATTTCAAGTATATTGTCGATGATAAAAGTGGAGAGGCAATTATTGAATTTATCAATAAAATAACTACCAACCATACTTATTTTTACCGTGAAGAAAAACACTTTGAATTTTTTCAATCAGATGTATTGCCGTACATAATGGAAGTTGAAAAACACGCTAAAGATATACGAATTTGGAGTGCTGGATGTTCAAGTGGTGAGGAGCCTTATACTTTAACTATGCTCTTGAATGAGCTGCTGGGGTATGAATTAACCACTTGGGATTCAAAAATATTAGCTACTGATTTGTCTAATTATGTTTTGTTAAAAGGTAAATCCGGGATTTATCCATTTGACAGTTTGAAATATTTACCTTCATCTTGGGGAAAGAAATATTTTAAAGATATAGGTGAATCTAATGTTGTCATTGATAATAAAATTAAGAATAACGTAATATTTAGAAGGTTTAATTTAATGGAGCCTTTTCCGTTTCGGAAAAAGTTCCATTTAATCCTTTGTAGAAATGTAATGATTTATTTCAATGAGGAAACTAAAAATGAATTGATAGAAAAATTTCATGATTTTTTAGAACCGGGTGGATATTTGTTTATTGGACATTCTGAAACCATTGATAGAAATAAATCACGATTTAATTATATTAGGCCAGCTATATACAGAAAGGGATAAAAATGAAGAAGAAAAGAATAATTAAAGTTCTTATTGTAGATGATTCTATTGTTTATAGAGAAATGATTGCCAGACAAATTTCAGAAGATGAACAGATTGAAGTTGTTGGCAAGGCTTCTTCTCCTTTTGAAGCAAGAGATATGATAATCAACCTAAGACCTGATGTAATGACACTTGATGTAGAAATGCCCAAAATGGATGGGATTGAATTTTTAAAGAAATTGATGCCGCAATATCCATTGCCGACTATTGTCGTCAGTTCAGCTTCAGAACGTGTTTTCGACGCACTTAACAGCGGAGCTGTAGATTTTGTTGAAAAACCTAAAAGTAGTGACTTAGTTAAATATTTTATTCAAGAATTGTTGATAAAAATAAAGATTGCATCTACTGCCAAAGTAGGTCACCATAAAAAAACGCTTGAAAGTATTAAAACGAATGATCTTATTATTGCTATTGGTGCTTCGACAGGTGGAACCAATGCTATAGATGAAATACTAAAAAAATTTACAAGAGATATGCCGGGAACTGTTATTGTGCAACATATGCCAGAAGTATTTACAAAACTTTTTGCAGATAGGTTAAACAATGAATGTATGGTAGAAGTCAAAGAAGCTGAAAATGGCGATGAAGTGTTGCAAGGACGTGTACTTATTGCTCCCGGAAAGAAACATATGAGAGTTGTTAAAAGGAGAAATAAGATTCTGATAGAATTGGAAGATGAAAATGAGAACAACAAAGTGAATGGTCATTGTCCATCGGTTGATGTTCTTTTTCATTCTGTTGCTGAGAATGTCGGCAAGAATGTCATCGGTATTATCTTGACCGGCATGGGAAAAGACGGTGCTGAAGGACTTTATCAGATGAAGCAAAAGGGAGCAAGAACAATAGGGCAAGATGAGGTTTCTTCTGTTGTATACGGTATGCCAAAAGTTGCTTATGAAAAAGGTGCAGTTGATAAACAAGCTCCAATATCAAAAATATTTGATGTTTTGACGAATTATATCAATGCTTCCGAGGTTAGTTAAATGTTTTCAAATGTAGTGGGAATTGCAGATATGAAAATATCTGATAATGGAACATTAGTTACTTATGGTTTAGGTTCTTGCATCGGAATAGCAATATTCGATGATAGAACGAAACAGAGTGGACTGATTCATATTATGCTTCCTAGGAGGGACTATTTTTCGACTGTAGAAAATCCTTTTAAGTTTGCAGATTCTGGTATTTCTTTGATGGTTGATGAACTTGTTAAAAGAGGTGCGTCAAGAGAAACTATGAAGGCAAAAATCGCAGGCGGGGCAACGATGTGTTTTGGAAATAATAATAAAAAGGATATTTTTGATATAGGAAACATGAATATTGATGCAACTTTTAATATTTTGAAAAAGTTAGATATCGATGTTGTAGGACAAGATATAGGTGGACATTATAGTCGTACAATTGAATTTGATATAAATAGAAGTGTTTTAAATGTAAAAAGAATATACAAAGAGGGTGTTAACCTTCTTGAGTTGTAATTATTTGGGAGGAAAATAAAGATGAGCAAGAGAATTTTAGTGGTAGATGATGCAGTATTTATGAGAATGATGTTAAAAGATATTTTAGAAAAAAACGGTTTTGAAATTGCAGGAGAAGCAGCAAATGGTCTTGAAGCAATTGAGGTATATAAAGAAACCAAGCCAGATCTTGTAACTATGGATGTGACAATGCCTGAAATGGACGGGTTAGATGCACTTAAGGAAATTAAAAAAATCGATCCGTCTGCAAAAATTGTCATGTGTAGTGCAATGGGGCAGCAAGGTATGGTAATGGATGCTATAAAAGCGGGTGCAAGAGATTTTATTGTTAAACCTTTTAATGGAGATCGCGTTGTTGAAGCGCTTAATAAAGTGCTTGGATAGAGTTTTATAAATATGAAAGCAGGAGGTGATCGTTTTGAAAAAAGTTCTTTCACAAGAAGAAATAGATTCCCTTATCAATGCAATTTCCAGTGGGGAAGTTCTTGATGATGTTGAAGAAAATATTGAAGAAAATTTAAATGTAAAAAATTATGATTTTAGAAGACCTAACAAACTCTCAAAAGATCACATAAACTCTATTGAAAATATTTATGAGAATTATACTCGTATAACAGCGAATGTTTTATCTAATTATCTTAGAACCAATGTTGAAATAGCTATAGGTTCTATCGAACAGGTGAGTTATGGGGAGTTCATTAGATCTATTCCAAATCCAACAATATTGACAATTTTTAGGTTGGAACCATTTAGAGGACCAATAATTATGGAAGCGAATTCTTCTTTAGGGTTTCAGTTTATTAATTTTTTATGTGGAGGTTCTTTTGCAGAGGAATTCGAAACAAGAAACTTTACAGAAATTGAAATGACTTTGATTCAAGATACGTTTCAAATGATTATAGATGGAAATAAAGTTGTATGGAAAGATTTGATTGAATTAACACCTGTTATTGATAAAATTGAATCAAATCCTCAACTTAATCAGACGCTATCATATAACGAATCAATCGTATTGATTACTTTTAAAATCAAGATTGATGAATTTCAAAATTTTATAAATCTTTGTATTCCATATCGTGCTCTTGATTTGGTTGTCGATAAACTTCGTACAGTGCAATATGATAATAGAGATGCAAATGAGTCTACAGAAAAATATAAACGTGAGATAGAGAATCTTATTGTTGATTCTAATTTGGATCTCGATATAGTTCTTGGTAAGACCGACATCACAATAGAAGATTTTATGGATATACAAGAAGGTGATGTGATTCAATTGTCAACTTCTGTAAATGATTTGTTAGAAATGTACATTGAAGACACTTTGTATTATTATGTACAACCTGGTGTCCACAACAAAAAACTTTCGGTACAGATTGTGAAAGATACTGGAGAGGATGTAGATATAGATGAGTAATAAATTTTTGTCTCAAGATGAAATAGATGCACTGCTTAAAATGAATGACGATATAAGCGAAACTGAAAAAATAGATGATGTTGCTCGAGATGTTTTGGGTGAAGTGGGTAATATATCTATGTCTAATGCAGCAACGGCTCTTTCAACCTTGCTAAATAGAAAAGTTAATATTACAACTCCAAAAGTAGATATTGTTCCTATTAATCATATAACTGAAACTTTTGAAATGCCGTATGTCTTATTGCAGATTAGATTCGATGAGGGATTTGTGGGATCTAATGCTCTTCTAATGGATATTAAAGACGCATCAATTATTTCAAGTATTTTAATGGGTGGAGATGGTTCCAATCCGAACGAAGAGCTTTCTGAAATAGAACTCAGTGCAGTTTCGGAAGTTATGAATCAAATGATAGGTTCTGCATCAACTGCCCTTGCGACAATGTTCGATAAGAGAGTTAATATTTCTCCTCCGATTGTTAAAATAATTGGTCATAATGATGATTTAGAAATAGAAGGCTTGAAAAATGATGAAGTTGTTAGAATTGCTTTTAGAATGACCATTGATGATTTAATCGATTCTGAAATTATGCAGCTTTACTCTATGGAAACTGCTGAGCAGATTATTTCTCAGATGATGGGTGATACAGAAGAAGTTGTTGAGGAAGAGAAAGCTCCTGAGCTAGAACTTGTCAAGGAAGAATCAAAAGAAGAAGTAATTGAAGTAAGTAAACCAAAATTTAATAAGCTTTCTGAAAAGGAAACTGTTAAAGGCAAAAGTAATATAGATATGATTATGGATGTTCCTCTTGAGCTTGATGTTATTTTAGGTAGGTCGAGAAGATCGATCAAAGAGATATTATCTTTTGAGCCCGGTTCGATTATTGAACTCAATGAAGTGGTTGAAGAACCTTTAGATATATTCGTAAATGGCAAATTGATTGCTAAGGGTGAAGTTGTTGTTATTGATGAAAAATTCGGTATTAGGATTACTAATATATTAAGTGCGAAGGAACGTGTGAAAAAATTAAGATAAAGTGTTAATTTTTTCCCCGTATTGCCGATATGAGTACTAGAAGAAAGACCTATAAAAGGTGGGATTAATATGAAAGTGAATCGAACTGGATACACTCAGATGATTCAGCAATTGGAAAAGGCTAAAAAAACAGAGAAGGGTTCTCCGGCAGAAAAGAAAGATACTATTGAAATTTCTAAAGAATCCATTAAAATCAATGAATATTTAAAGAATTCAAAGGTTTCTAATGCTGAAAAAGTCGAGCAGATAAAAAGTCAATTAAAAAAAGGTACATACAAGGTATCTTCTGAGAAATTGGCTGGGAAGATCTTAGAGAAGATCAATGATCAGAAAATAGAGGATAAATAATATGTTGACTACACTAAAAGCTCATTTAATGGTTTTAAATGAGCTGAAGTTATTGCTTGAAGAAGAAAAAGAAGTTCTAATTAAACTTGATGATGAAAATTTAATGAAGATAATAAGCAAAAAAAATGAAAAAACAGATAAAATTGAATCTATAGAGAAACACCGAAGGGAATCTTTTGACGAGGTGTCCTTTAAATTATTTATCAAAAAAAATAATGAAGCAAAAAAAATCACATCTGAGATCGATAAAATCATTAAAGATATCAGAGATCTTCAAGAAATTAATATGATGCTTACAAAGCAATCTATGGATTATAATTCAAACCTTATGAATATAATTCAAAGAACATTAAAGAAAAGCAGTCTAACTTATGGATACAACGGTAAGGTAAAAGGAACCAACTTAGGAACAAAGGGTTCGTTAGACCAATCTGTTTAAGGAGAAAATATTATGTCAGGATTGTTTCAAACCTTCAATATAGCTAGAACAGGGATGTATGCAACTCAAAATAAAATAAATAACGCAAGTCATAATATTGCAAACGCAGCAACTGAGGGGTATTCTCGTCAGAGTGTAAATGTGTCTGCGACAAATCCATATACTCTTCCTGGTATTGGTCAAATAGGAACTGGAGTTGAGATTGATTCAATCACTAGGACAAGAGATGGATATTTGGATAATCAGATCAGATATGAAAATTCTCTTAATGGTAAATTTGAATCTACAAACACTGTACTCGAGCAAGTTGAGATTATTTTCATGGAACCCAGTGATACCGGTCTTAATACTGTTATGAATGAGATGTGGACTTCTTGGCAAGAACTAAGTAAAAATCCTGAAAACTCGAACGCAAGAACCATAACGACACAAAATGCGTTGACTTTTACTGATACTGTGAACCACATGACGAATCAGCTGGATACGATAGTTGAAGATACTATTAGCTTATCGGAATCGAAAGTTTATGATGCAAATTCCATGTTAAATCAGATAAATGATTTAAATGATCAAATATATCGTGTGAAACTAAGAAATTTAGAACCAAATGATTTAATGGATCAAAGAGATTTATTAATCGATAAATTATCAAGCATAGTTGATATCAACACAAAGGAAACTGCTTTTGGAAGTGTTGAAATAACGAATAACGAAACGGGGAAAATCCTTTTAAGCTCGAATCCGGAAGAGCTTCCAGAAGACAAGCTTAATGTCATCAGAGATATTGAGGAAGTTGGACCTGGAAGTTTTGAAGTAACAATAGCAATGAATGGCGATATCAACGATGTTAGAACTTTTACTACAAGTACTAAATTCGAAGCCGGAGAAATTGTATTTATGGATAATTCTGAGCCGGTAAATATAACAGCGGCGAATCTTACTGAAGGTGAACT
>DAOUQP010000050.1 GCA_030625575.1 Eubacteriales bacterium
TGTTCAAGTAATTCTCCGTCCTCAAAAATGGCAAAATCAATTTCAATATCCTCACCCTCAAATTGGGTGGTAAAGCCTTCTACGTATGCTGTTATCATTTTTAACCTCCATGGATATACTTTATATAATTGTTGGATTACAATTAACTTGAATTAAATAAAACCCCTGGTGGATTAGATTACAAAACAATTGAATCACCGCAAATCAATAAGAATTTCAGGGTGACACACACCATGGGTTACCCACATCATACACTAGAATCGGAAAAGAATAAACATCTAGACGCATATGAACAAGTTACATTTAATGCACACAATCTAAACATGAATGGTAAATCTTATAGATTGAAGAAATCTACTTCATAGCAGCTCGAAATATTTGGTAAATCGGGTAGGGGGTAATAAAATCTGTGTAAAATTAATTATGAAATTAATCTTAACCTAACGGTGCCGTGTAACACCATTCGGACATTCTCGCTTCGATGGAGTAATCTATCGAAGTTTTCTATTATGCTTAATTGTAAAATGTAATATAACGAAAAATACATGCAATATAACATGTGCGATGTTATATTTAACTTATACAATGTTATATTTAACATATATGATGTTGTTACGAGGAGTGTTGATATGAAAGCTGTTCTAGAAGCTTATTTGAAAAAGAATATTGATGATAATATCAAAATATATAAATGGAGACAAAGTGATAAATTTCCAATATTTTTAAAAGAGGTTTATCATTTTTATTCAACTGAAATATTGGGTAGAGAGTGTTTGTTATTAGAAATATTTGATGAGGCGACAGGAATTGCTGTATTGAAGAAGCATATTAAAGTGATTAAAAACATCGTAGATAACGAAGTGGTTCTTGTATATAAGACTATTTCAAGATTTCGAAAGAAAAGTTTGATTCAGCAGCGTGTTCCCTTCATAGTTAAGGACAAACAAATGTATTTGCCGTTTTTAGGGTTAGATCTTAAAGAGGTAAAAGATAAACCTAAAAAAGAAATCAAGGCATTTTCGGATTCAGCCCAATTAACTTTTTTATATTTTTTATATCACAAAGATATAAGAATTAATGGTACTGGGTTTGCAGAGATGATAAATGTTACAGTGATGACTGCTTCTAGAATTTTAAGTGAATTGTACAGTTTAGGTCTGTTAACTTATGAAATAGGTGGAAAGACAGGAAGAAGCAAAGAATACAAAAGAATAGAAGATCCTGAGTATTATGAAGTAGGTAGTAAATATCTTAAAAATCCAGTTAAGAATACAGTTTATGTAGAGAAAACAAAAGAAAATTATCCAATTGCTGGATTAGAAGCGCTTTCTATGATATCAATGATTAATCCGCCGGATAGAAAAATTAGAGCCATTTACAAGAAAGACTTTTATAAAACAAGAGAAAAGATTATTGTAGATAAGGCGAAAATTATGGACGAAAAGACAGATGAATTGCAGGCTTGGTGCTACGATTCTACATTTCTATCAAAAAATAATATTGTAGATTTAGTATCATTATCGGCATCTTTAAGTGAAATAAAAGACGAGAGAATTGAGCAGGCAATAGAGAATAGTATGGAGGCTGAAGAATGGTATATGGGATAGAAAAATTTAAAGAATATTTTAATGATTATACAGGGCAGTATGTTTTTATTGGTGGGACAGCTTGTGATATTTTATAATTTTACGCCTAAAATTATAAATTCATAAAAATGAGAAAGAGCTAGATTGTATATGGGTTTGTATTGTTAAACGAAAGGAATAATCATATATTGGCATATAAAAGTGTGTGTTAGATACATATATACATACCATAAAGTGTTGTATCGCGGATGGTGTTGTGATAATATGAAATAGGGTGAGGGTATGAGACGTAAAGGATATACTGAATTATTAAAATGGAAAAATAAAGATTCAAAAATGCCTTATATGTTAGTTGGAGCAAGGCAAGTTGGGAAGACCTATCTTCTTAACGAATTTTGTAAAAATAATTATGAAAAGTATATATATATTAATTTAGAACGTGATTCAGAAATAGTCCAAGTATTTGAAAATACATTAGATCCTATGACAATTATTAAACAAATAGGTTTTATAAAAGGTGGACCGATAGATGTTGCAAAAACAGTGATATTTATTGATGAAATTCAAATATCTGAAAAAGCAATTGTTTCGTTGAAGTATTTTGCTGAATCGGATATAAAATACAATATTGTATCTGCAGGTAGTTTGCTTGGTGTTGCGATTAATAGATTTAAACATTCGTTTCCGGTGGGGAAAGTCAGAAGGGGATATTTGTACCCTATGGATTTTGAAGAATTTCTGTGGGCGCTTGGTGAAGAAAATCTATCAGTGGAAATAAAGAGATGCTATGAAAATGAAATAGCTATGTTTGAACCTGTTCATAATAAACTGATGGAAAGATATAAGGATTACCTTTTTGTTGGAGGAATGCCTGTAGCAGTGCAAGCGTATATTACAAATAATCAGGACCTTAATTACTTTCCAAGAGAAATAAAGAGAGATATACTAGATGATTATTTGGCAGATATGAATAAATATACTTCTAATTTTGAAAGTATAAAAATAAAACAAGTATTTGAGTCGATACCTATACAACTTGGGCGTGATAGTAATAAGTTCAGCTATAAATTAATTGCTGATAAAGGAAGAAAAAGTCAGTTTCAAACATCAATTGAGTGGCTACTCAACAGTCATATTCTTTATCGAGCTAATCTAATTGAAACGCCAAGGATTCCAATGAAAGCATATTATAAAGAAAATTTTTTTAAATTATATTTAAGTGATGTTGGATTACTGACAGAACTTGCAGATATGACACCCTATGACATATATTCGAAAGGCAGCGATCTTTTCAAAGGCATGTTGACAGAAAACTATGTTGCTCAGATGTTTAGAGCAAATGGTATGAAGTTGTATTATTGGAAGTCTGGAAATGTTGCTGAGATAGATTTTTTAGTGAGTATTAGAGGAAACATAATACCAGTTGAAGTAAAGGCTTCTACAAATACTAAGTCGAAAGCCTTAAAAACATATATGGAGAAATATAACCCTAATTATGCGATTAGAGTTTCAGGGAAAAATTTTGGGCTTGGTCAGCATATTAAGTCAATACCGTTGTATGCAGTTCACTTGATTACTGGAGCATAAAGCGAATTAAACTTCAAAAGATTATTAATGTTGGAACGAATAATCTATCGGAGGGAACAAAAATTCAATATCTTGATAGGAGAAAATATGAAAGAGAGACTGAGTGAAAATAAAATAGTTGTCTTGTTTACAGAAGAAAGCTTCGTGTTGGATTATGATGCGTTGGGGACAAGAGAGAAGATAGATGTGCATTTTCAAGATGTCTTGTATGATATTTATCTGAAAGACCATATTGGGATGTTGTACGAATTGGGCTTTTACGACAAGGCTGATGGCGTTTCGGAGTCTATGAAATATCTATATGAAATTTCTTCGATGTTTGTTCATGAAATTTCAAGAAAGCCAGAGATTGAATTCACCAGAGAACGTACTGAAATGGAGATCGATGATGATCTGGTGGATGGACTGCTTAAAAGAATGCCCTATGTGGTGGGGATGGAGTATGTAACTTTTGAATGGATAAGGGGTATGTTTTCGAAGCTTTTAAAGAAGTTTGCTTTTGAGATTTCAGATTATCGTGGGACTGTTTTGGAGTATTTAAAAAAGAGAAACGGCAATATAGATATTGCGGGTCGTGTATTTTTCCACATGGTTGAAAATAAAGACCCGGACTATCCTTTTGCATTTTTGGCTACGTACAGCAAAGAGAAAAATGGCAAGAAAAAAGCAATGCATACACCGCTTAAGAATGCACTTATAGAATTTAGAAACGATCAGGAGAAACTATTAAAACTTTTATCTACAGTAAGCAAAGCTGTGAACAAGAGCGATTTCATAGGTGAAATTGTGGATAGCGGAGAGATTTTCAACCCGTTGAGACTTACGGCGGATGAGGCATATACTTTTCTAAAGGAAGTCGAGTTGTATGAAGAATGCGGTATCTTGTGCCGCGTACCAGATTTTTGGAAGAAAAAATCAAACCGGTTCAAGCTTTCAATCAAGATAGGAGAAGAAAAACCGTCAAAAGTTGGAATGGAAGCCTTGATGAGTTTCAATCCATATCTATCGTTTGGAGATCAGGACATTTCTGAAGACGAACTCAAGATGTTGCTGAATCAGACAGAAGGATTGACGCTGCTGAAAGGCAAGTGGGTAGAAGTAGATCATGAGAAAATTCAGCAAGTGATCAATGCCTTTGAAAAGTCGAAAATGACCGCAGAAGATGGAGTTTTGACTGTCGCGGAAGCAATGAGACTTCATATGGATATAAATAAAGTGATTGATGAAGAAAATGAGATGGAGATAGAAGTCACAAACGGACAATGGCTTGATGAAGTGTTTGGCAAGTTGAAGCAGTCGGATGGATTGAAACATATGAAACCCAGCGATGATTTCAAAGCGATTCTCAGACATTATCAGGAAAAGGGATTGTCTTGGTTATACAGCATGTATGAACTCGGGTTCGGCGCATGTCTTGCGGACGATATGGGGTTGGGTAAAACCGTTCAAGTCATCGCTTTGCTGGATTTGTTGAGAACTAAGGAGAATATAACTACTCTTTTGATAGTTCCGTCGTCTCTGATGGGAAACTGGGAGAAAGAGTTGGTTCGGTTTGCTCCCGATATCAGATATAAAATGATATACAGTAAAATGGATATGCTGGAAGAGGATATAAAAGACTATGATGTTGTATTCACAACATATGGTATGGCTTCAAGGCGAGAAGACATAAGAGAGAAGACTTGGGATATATTGATACTGGATGAGGCTCAGGCCATCAAGAATCCAGGAACGAAACAAACGAAAGCAGTCAAGCAGATTAAAGCAAGAGCCAGAATAGCATTAACCGGCACGCCTATTGAAAATAGTCTTACAGACCTTTGGTCTTTATTTGATTTTTTAAATGGAGGATTGCTGGGCACGGCAAATGAATTCAAGAAATTCATAAAGCATCTGAATCAGGAACATAAAGACTATCAAAAATTAAAAAGCATCGTAGGTCCGTTTATTCTGAGAAGATTGAAGACGGATAGAAACGTAATTACGGAACTTCCTGAAAAAATCGAGATAAAGACGTATATCACTCTTTCTAAAAAACAGGTGACTCTGTATGACAGAACATTGAAGGAACTGATGAATAATCTGGAGAATGCGGAAGGTATACAACGAAGGGGAATGGTGCTTGCAAGCATATCGAAGTTCAAACAGATATGCAACCATCCTGACCATTTTCTTTCACAGGATGAGTTCAATGTCAAACACAGCGGAAAGTTCGAGATGCTAAAAGAGATAGGTGAAACCATATTCAAAAAAAGAGAAAGAGTTCTTGTGTTTACTCAGTACAGGGAGATGACGCAGCCGCTTGCGATGTTCCTCGAAAAGATTTTTTCAAGAGAAGGACTGATTATCCACGGAGGAACGCCTGCTAAAAAACGAACCCAATATGTCGAAGAGTTTCAAGGAGAAGAATATATACCGTTCATGGTGTTGTCGTTGAAAGCCGGAGGAGTCGGTCTCAACCTGACGAAGGCGAATCATGTGATACACTTCGACCGTTGGTGGAATCCAGCAGTGGAGAATCAGGCGACTGATAGGGCGTTTAGAATAGGACAGAATAAAAATGTAATGGTTCATAAGTTCATAACAAAAGGTACAATCGAAGAGAAAATAGACGAGATGATTGAAGAGAAAATGGTTCTTTCGGATGATATCATTGCTTCTAGCGGTGAAAACTGGATTACAGAGATGAGCAACGAAAAGCTGTTTGAAATCTTTTCGTTGCAATAAAAGGGAATGAATTAAATGTCATATTATAAAAAATACACCTCTGTTGCAGAGGTTAAAAGAAAAGCTGAAAAGCAAGTAAAAGAATTGAAAAAGAAAGACCCCGATATTTCACCAGTGACAATAGAAGGAAAGACAATAGCCAAGACGTGGTGGGCAAAGGCGTGGAACGAGAATCTTGAGAGCTATGCCGACTACGCCAACAGAATAGGAAGAGGAAAAACTTATGTCAGAAATGGAGCGGTAGTAGATCTTAGGATTGAACGAGGAGTTGTAAGGGCAAAGATACAAGGATCAAGAAAAAAACCATATGACGTGTTGGTCAAGATAGACCCGTTGTCTGAAAAGAGATGGAATGAAATCTTGAAGTTGTATAGTCATAAGATTGACAGTATTGAATCGCTTGTTTCGGGAAAATTTCCAAAAGAATTGGAAGATACTTTCACGCTAAAGGGTGAAGGGCTGTTTCCATCATCGGATGAGATACATTTTCACTGCACCTGTCCTGATTGGGCATATATGTGCAAGCATGTTGCCGCGGCTTTGTATGGTATAGGAGCGAGATTCGATGAAGACCCTACTTTGTTTTTTGTACTTAGAGACATTGATTTCAGCGAATTGATAAAAAAATCAATAGATAAAAGAATGCATGATCTTCTTGACAAAGATGAAGTGGAAAGCAAAAGAATTTTGAAATCTGAGGATATATATTCTCTGTTTGATATTGAAGAGGAATAAACTGAATTAATATCGAAGACTGATTTCAAACGGGGAAGTTGCAAAAATTCTTTGATTCTGTTGTTGAAACTGTAGACTTCACTGGGTTTAAAACCTAGTGGAGTCTATTTTTGTAGAGACTACTTACTTCTTTTTTTTATATAAATTCATGCCATTAAGGAAAGTTAAGCGAAAAACCTTCAAAACATATAGAGGGGTGATAGAATTTTATTAATAGAAATGCTCGCCAAGGAGGTGGGCAATATAGGTCTAAAACAAGGGTGGAATTCTATGGAGCGATATATCGATTTAAATATAAGTTAAGGCAAGGAAAATGTTTGAGGAATCAATTGATACCTTTTATTTGACCTAGGAATTAAGGAGTGCTATACTCATGATACAAGGCAATACAAGTAAAAAAACAGAAACTAAAGAAGATATATTAGCTTTCATCACAAATATTAGGTATTGCATAGAATCTGGAGATTGCAAAATATCATTTCAATTTGATAGAAAAAATGATGCTAATAAAGATGTAAGATTTACAAATCGTTATACGATAAATGACTTATTTCCAAATGAGAATCCGTTGGATATAATGAAACGCGAATTGGTTAGATTAAAATCAGAAAATTATATTGAAACCATCAAGGATTTGGATTTTCCAGATAAATCTGATTTAAGAGTGTTTGGGAAAAGATATAGTAATGATGTTTACATTAAAATAAGAGCAGAATTATTAAGTAAAATTTTAAGTGGAAATAATATGATATTTGTTTTATCGTTTCATTTTTCGCAATATCCATTTGGTGATAAAACTTTTCCGTTTAAGAAAGAAGGAAGGAAGTTAAAATGGTAACTCTAAAAAAAGAAAAGAAATTTTGTTTTAGCTGTATGGAAGAACATGAAGTTCAATTTGTGAAAATAGAAGAGAAAAGCGTATTTAAAAGTGAGGAAGTTATATTTGAAGCTGAATATGAATATTGTAAAAATACAGATGAACTTCTAGAGAATGAAGAACAGATAAAAAGAAATGATCTATCTTTAAAAGATGCATATCGAGAGAAAGTAGGGTTACTTACGTCTGTGAGGATAAAAACTATAAGAGAGAAGTATGGAATAAGTCAGAAGCAATTTTCAGAAGTTCTTGGATGGGGTGCAGCAACGATTATTCGTTATGAAAACCATCAAGTTCAAGACAGAGCTCATGACGATGTTTTAAAAAAGATAGAATCTGATCCCGAGTGGTTTTTAGAAATGCTTCATAGAGTAAAAGAAGAAATTGATCAAAACTACTTTAGCAAGTATTATAAAAATGCGATTGAACAGCTGAATAAAAAAACAAATCCTTATATTATTAGTTTTAGCGAAATAAATTATAATGTTGAGAATATGAATTTTGACTTTGACCCATTGATGATTTCTTTTTCTCGAGGACATTTGAACAATGCGACTAATAGAGAGAATTATGGCGATTTCGATGGCTTGATTTTATCTAATATTGTAATAGCAGCATGAGGAGGAGTGGGTATGAAAGAAAGTGTTTTTCAGCTTATTGGGAAACCTAGAATAAGTAAATTTGAAATTCAATTAAATAGAGAGTATAAATTTGATGGAGAAATCAAACTGGATCTAAGCAATAATATTCAAATATCGAAAGGTATTGATGAACATTCTCATCAAGCATTGGTCACATTGAATTTAGGAGTTTTTGAAACGTGCAGTTTAACTGAGTCTCCTTTTCAAATACATGCTGAGATAGAGGGGCATTTTAAGTGGGAAGAAGCTCTTGAAAAAGATCAAAAATTACTTGATGTTATGTTAAAGCAAAATGCTCCTGCAATTCTATATAGTTATATTAGACCGATAATAACAATGATGACTGTTGAGGCAAATCTGCCTCCGCTTGTAATTCCACTGATGAACTTTCAGGAGGAATAGTCGTCCACTAGGTTATGATGTCGGGCATTTCAATATGATAATCACAGTTAATAGATGATATTGAAATTTGTGTATGTACATACTATGATGCTAATAGTAATGGAATAAAGCAGAATTCTCGTTTGACCTTTGTTGAAAATGGAAATAAATATAAGAAGTGTTGCTTCGGTAAGGATGAGATTAATTAAAAAAACAACTTGCTTGAGTTGATAGATAAGGTGGGAGATACTCATGTGGAATTTAATATTCTGGTCTGTGTTGGTATATGTATTAATTATGATTCCGAGGTATTTAAAATATAGAAAATCATCATATAAGATTGCTAGTGGAAATAGTTTTTTAAAAACAGTATTTGATAAAGGAAATTATGGTGAGTTTTTGACTTTCACATGCCTTGAGAAGTTAGATGGCCATCATAAACTCATGACAAATTTATATTTGCTAAAGGAAGATGATTCAACAACAGAGGTTGATTTAATCATGCTTTCTGAGACAGGAATTTATGTGTTTGAATCAAAGAACTATAGTGGTTGGATCTTTGGAGATGAAAAGAATAAGAATTGGATCCAGACACTTCAAAATAAGCAGAAAAATCGATTTTTTAATCCAATATGGCAGAATAAAGGACATATAATGGCTTTAAAAACTGCGTTAGAAATTGATGAAGAGGATCTTTATAAGTCATATGTCGTATTCAGCGAGCGCTGTACACTTAAGAAAATTAAGGTTACTTCTCTTAATGTTAAAGTGATTAAGAGAAATGCGTTAATTAAAACTATAAAAAAGGATATTAATCAGTCTGCAAAGAGAATGACGGTCGAAGAAGTGGATGATTTATATTTAAAATTACAGAAATATGCATGTGCAGATGAAGTTGTTAAAAAAACTCATATAGATAATATTAAAGCAAAAATGTAATAACAACCCTTGTGCTATGGTACTGTGTTTCGATAATCGGACAATCGGATATTCTAGCTTCACTGGGTTTAAAATCTGGTGAAGTTTATTTTTTTGTCTTGAATATTTGAATTCATAGTAATGCAATAGTAACAATATGTAATATCTTTTGTATGGTATATAGAAATCAGTTAAAATTGCATATTAACTATTTCAAGGATAATGAGAATGAAATTCAAAGACGTTTAACTCACTGATAACAAATTAAATAATACTTAAAAAAAAGGAGAATACAATTATATATTGAACATTACATATAAGGACATAATTGTCTAAAATGATTAAGGGGGAAGAACAATGAAAAGAAAAAAATGGTTGTCACTCTTATCACTAATGATGGTAATTGCTTTAATGATTACCGGTTGTACAACAGCAGAACCTGTAGCATCTGAGGAACCTGTTGTAGAAGAAGAGATTGTAGTTGAAACTGTTAAAATTGGTGCGATTTTTCCTTTAACAGGGGGAGCGGCTGCAACAGGGGTTAAATTAAAATATGCAGTTGAAACAGCACAAGAAATTATTAATGGAGAGTATCCGGAAATAGCATTCCCAATGGCTGAAAATGCTGGTTTAGAAAATCTTGATAATGCAGCAATAGAGTTCATATTTGGGGATCATCAAGCAAATCCAGAAATAGCGAAATCAGAAACTGAGAGATTAATTCAAAATGAAGGTGTTGTAGGTTTGGTTGGATGTTATCATAGTTCATCTACAAAACCTGCTAGTGCTACTTCAGAAAGATATATGATTCCATTTGTAGCGGGTTCTTCAAGTTCATCTGCTTTAACAGAGAGAGGATTGAATTATTTTGTAAGAATCGCACCTCATGATGGTATGGAAACTGAATTTTTCTTTGAATATCTGAAAAATCTAAATGAGAATTATGATGCGGACGTTAAGACGGTAGCAACAGTATATATAGACAATGAATACGGTGTTCATGCGAATATGATGGTAGACAAGTGGTTAGAAGAAGTTTACGGAGAAGAAGGATTTGAGAGAATTTTAGATGTTAAATATCCATCAGATGCTTCAAATGTCGATACAGAAGTACTTAAGATTAAAGAAGCAGCACCAGATATTATTTTTCATGCATCATATATTAATGATATGACTATGTTTGCAAATGCATATCAATTATATGAAGTACAGCCTAAAGTTGTTATTAGTTATTGTGGTGGTTTCCAAGACCAACAATTCTTAATAAATCTAGAGGATGCAGCTAACTATTATTCTGGTTCAAATCAAACAATTCCTGCAATTATTGCTGCTAATGAAGCATTAAGTAAAGCAAATGAAATTTACAAGGCGAAGTCAGGTGTAGATTTTGATGGACCAGCGCTAGAAGATTTTGCATCAGCAATGGTTATAGCTGAAGCGATTAATATGGCTGGATCAACTGATGGTGATGCAATCATGGAAGTCTTGAAATCAGAAGAATTTAAGGCACCATACTTTGCGACAGGCAAGATTAAATTTGGCGAAGATGGTCAGAATGAATTTTCTGCATCAGCAATGACACAAATTATTGGTGGAGAATATCAAAACGTATGGCCTGGTGAAGATACAACTTCAGATCCTGTTGTTGCTTTCCCAGATTGGAGTACAAGATAACAATAATAATAATAAGATTTAGAATTAAAGATTAAATCTTTAATTCTAAATCTTTAATTGTAGGAGGATTTATATGATAATCCAAATAATTATAAGTGGTATTATAATGGGATTGATTTATGGTCTGGTTGCTACCGGACTTACTTTAACTTGGGGAGTATTGGATATTATTAATTTTACACATGGTGAATATCTCATGATCAGCATGTATGTTTCGTTTTGGCTGTATTCACTGATGAACATAGATCCTCTTTTATCGCTTCCGATTGTAATTATCGTTATGTTTATCATAGGGTATTTGACTTACAGCATAGTTGTTAAAAATGTTATTAATGCACCAGCATTATCGGCGTTGCTTGCTACTTTTGGTTTGAGCCTTGTTTTTAGAAATATGGCACAATTCTTATGGACACCTAACGCAAGATTTATTACTAATTCTGTTCTCTCTGGAAAGAAGATTAGTATTGGTTCAATAATCATTGGGTATCCTCAATTAGCAGCAGCGATAGGCAGTCTGGTGGTTATATATGCAATTTATTATTTTATTGAAAAAACCAAGGTTGGAAAATCGATTCAAGCAACAGCATTAGATAAGAATACAGCAAAATTGATGGGAATTAATACTGAACGTGTATTTGGATTGACTTTTGCAATCTCAGGAGCTGCTGCAGGAATTGCAGGAGGGCTTTTATCTACGTTTTATCCCGTCTATCCAGAATCCGGTATACTATATGCTTTGATTGGTTTTGTGATTGTTGCACTTGGTGGATTTGGAAATATTAAAGGAGCATTGTATGGTGGGCTTATTATAGGATTAAGTGAAGCCATTGGAGGATATTATCTGGGAACGCAGTTTAAATATGCGATTATATTTTTGATCTATCTAATAGTTATACAAATTAAACCAAAAGGATTATTCGGGTGGTAAATATGGAGAAATCAATTACAAATAATAAAAAAATGATTGGTGTAGTTTTATTAATTATTTTGGCTTTACCTATCATTGTTCAAGATAATAATTTTAGACATATCATGATTCTTTTTGTGCTTTATGCAGCACTTGGGGAAGCGTGGAATATTATTACTGGATATGCAGGACAAACGTCATTTGGTCATGCAGCTTTTTTTGGGATCGGTGCGTATACTTCAACTGTGTTGTTATGGAAATTTGATATCATTCCATGGATTGGTATGTTGATTGGTGGAATCATTGCAGTTGTTGTTGCGATTATTGTCAGCTATCCGGCGTTCAAATTGACAGGACATTATTTTGCGATTGCCACACTTGCAATAGGTGAAATAATGCTTCAGCTATTTGTTAGTTGGGAATATGTTGAAGGTGCTACAGGCATTATGTTGCCAATTAAAGAAAATGGATATAAATATATGCAATTTCATCCGATGAATAAATTATCGTATTATTATATAGTGTTTGGACTATTTGTTATTACAGTGATAACTGCCTATATTGTAGGCAATTCAAAAATGGGATTCTATCTCAAAGCCATAAAAGAGAATCCGGATGCAGCGCAATCAATAGGAATTAATGTCACGCGGTATAAACTTTATGCTATGATGGTTAGTGCATTTTTGACAGCGATAGTAGGATCGTTTTATGCTCAGTATGTTACTTATATCGATCCATTTATGGTTTTCCCATTAGCGTTGTCAATGCAAATCGTATTGATAACCGTCATTGGAGGGCTTGGAAATATCTATGGACCAATACTTGGAGCAGCTATTCTTATTCCATTATCACAGTATACGAGAATTATTTTTGGTGGTACTGGAAAAGGATTGGACTTGATTATATTTGGTGCACTAGTTGTTATTGTAACGATATTCCAACCGAATGGATTGGTAGGATTATTTGAAAATTTATTTAAAAAAATAAAGAAGAAAGAGGCGATTAACGATGGAAAGCTACATGATGTCAGTTGATAATGTAACGATGAAGTTTGGTAGTTTAGTAGCTAACAGCAATGTCTCTTTCAATGTTAAAGAGGGAGAAATCGTTAGCTTGATAGGTCCGAATGGGGCAGGTAAAACGACTCTCTTCAATTGTGTTACGGGTTTTTATAAACCGTCTTCTGGAAAGGTTATTTTTAATGGAGCAGATATAACGGGAGTGAGACCGGATAAAATTGCTAAATTAGGTTTAACTCGTACGTTTCAAATTGTAAAACCGCTGAAAAGCATGACTGTAAAGGAAAATATTATGACAGGGGCTTTTATTAGAACCAATAAGTTTTCTGAGGCGGAGAAAATTGCAGAAGAAGTTATGGAAAGAATAAATTTAATTGAAAAACGAGATTATTTATCGAGTAGTTTGACGATTGCTGATAAAAAAAGACTTGAAATCGCTCGTATTTTGGCTACTCAACCAAAGATGATCATGCTTGATGAAGCAATGGCGGGATTAAATCAGACAGAGATAAAAGAAGTAATGAAATTGATTGTTACACTAAATAAACAAGGGATGACTTTTGTTATTGTTGAACATATTATGGAGGCGATTATGCCGATTTCTGATCGCGTAGTTGTTTTAAATGCAGGTGTTAAAATTCTTGAAGATATTCCTCAAAATGTTGTCAACAACGATGAAGTTATTAAAGCTTATCTGGGGGAAAAATATCATGCTAAAAATCAAAAATCTTAAAACTGGATATGATCAAGTTCCTGTAGTATTTGATGTTTCTTTTGAAATTCACGAGGGTGAGATAGTATCGATTGTGGGATCGAATGGAGCTGGAAAAACGACAATTTTAAAAACGATTTCAGGACTAATTCAGCCATTCTCTGGAGAAATTGAATTTATGGGAGAAAGAATTGATCATATGGAAGCATATAAAATTGTTGAAAAAGGAATCATTCATGTTCCAGAAGGTCGACATGTATTTAGTAAGATGACTATTAAAGATAATCTTCTGATGGGAGCATATAGGATAAAATCAGTCGAGGAAGTCGATCGGTTGCTTGAAGAAGTTTATGAAATATTTCCGCGTCTTAAAGAAAGAGAAAAGCAGAAAGCGGAAACGCTTAGTGGTGGTGAACAACAAATGTTGGCTGTAGCTAGGGGATTAATGGCTAAACCTAAAATTTTAATGATTGATGAACTTTCTTTAGGACTTATGCCGTTATTAGTTGAAAAAATTCTTGAAATTTTAAAAGCTATCAGTAAACGTGGTATAACTATTTTACTTGTAGATCAAAAAGTACATGAAGCGTTGGAAATAGCGGATAGAGGATATATTTTACAGACTGGTCGCGTTATAACACAGGGAACAAGTGAAGAATTATTGAATAGTGATTTAGTAAGACAAGCTTATCTTGGAATGTAATAAATGATTTATAAGCGAAATATGGAGAACTGATTCTTTGAATTAGTTCTCTTTTTACCTTTAACTATGCCTCAAAAAAATATTTTGAGAAGACTTTGTTGAGACATAGTATAAAGCTCTACTAATTATTAGAGTATTATTAAAGCAAATGAAAAATTCAAACTTAAATAAATTTGCTGATAAT
This sequence comes from Eubacteriales bacterium, assembly GCA_030625575.1. Taxonomy (GTDB): domain Bacteria; phylum Bacillota; class Clostridia; order Peptostreptococcales; family Acidaminobacteraceae; genus DAOURC01. Next base: position 14,652 of record DAOUQP010000050.1, read on the forward strand.
AATAAATATGGTAATATTAATACTATATAAAGAGAAGGTTAATGATAGGAGAGTGATATAAGATGTCGATTAAAATAATAACTGATAGCACATCGTATATTCCTGAGAGTT
>DAOUQP010000075.1 GCA_030625575.1 Eubacteriales bacterium
TTCTTTTTCATCTTTATATCTGTCAATGTAATCATTTGCAATTATCAAATCATATCCATTGTCTGCTAATTGCTCCTTGAACTCATCTATAAGATAATAAAAAACATTATCAACCTTCTTTTCAAGTTTCCCAATTTCACCGATATATTTCGAAATCAGTTTCGCCTTGACAGAAGTTTTTATTCTTTCTTCATACGGTAATGTTTCATACTCGTTTGATGCTTCATCAATAATATTTTCCAGTCTAGAATCATATCCGCTGATTACAGTATTAAAAGAATCATCAAACTCTAATAAAATTTCATCCAGCGAAACATTTTCAACTATTTCTTCTAATTCATCAACTATTTCTTCAACAACGATTTCATCATCTATAATCGGTACTTTTTCAACTTCACTAGGTTTGGCTTCATTGTCAAATAGAGCAAAAGCTGAAAAGGGGATTAATAATACTACTGCTATCCCTACTAAAACTTCCTTTTTCACCACAATAAATCCTCCTAAAATCTACTCATTTTTCATATAACTTCTAAAGAACACCATAAACACGCTGATCATCAAACCCAACACCATACCAATAGCTGTGTTTAACTTTACATTTGTATCAATTACTGAATAAGACTCAGAAGGTGTCAACTGCCTAAGTGTACTCTTATAAAAACGATTATAATCATATTCTTCTAAAGTTGAATTGATCTGATCAATCCAGTAATTAAGCTTATAATATATGCGATCATTCAGCAGATTAACTTCTTCAACGGCATCTAGTTTTAAAGCACTTTCAGTTTCATCATCACTGAGTTTAGCAATCTTAAAATTGATAAGCTCAATATCATTTAAAGCATTAATAGCAACAACACTGGCTTCTGTATAATTCTTTATCAACGAATTATAATACTGATCTTCATTATCCAAAGAAACACCATTCGTAGTATTTAATGTCGAAGAAAAAATAACCGCAGATGGATCTTTAATGTAGCTGTCAATCATTCTATTAACGATTGCCATCTCATCAGTTTTCTTCTTGTTCAGCATTTCATAATTTGCAATTTGATACTCATAAAGCTTCAACAACTTATCTTTATCTTTAGTTAAATTGTAAGCACCAATTATCGCATTGGCCTTCTTCAATTCAATATTATCTACAAGCTCAACGACCTGCTTAAGTTCAGCAAACGTCATTCCGGTTGTACTAGACCTAAAATCGGCATCTTCTATAATTTTTGCATTCAGATACGAATAAATAGTACCGAATTGACCATCGAAGATTTCAATAATTTCAGGATAATCGTAATTGTCCATATCGATATCACTTAGCACATTAGTTAAAACAGCTCTGTTGACATACTCTTTATAATACCAACCTTCATAACTTCTGATAATAGCATCTAATACTTCTCTCCCTTTATATGCATCAAGGCCTAAATCCTTATGCAAGTTAAGAGTTACAATATACTCTGACGCACTATAACTAAGCTCATCAAGCTGTTGAATCCTAAATTCATCATCCACTACATCTTTTAACTGCTCTATTTTCTCAACAATTCGATCGGGAATCAAAGCTTCAAAATAAATATTCCTTCTTAAATCATCTACAGAAATATCATATTCATCTAGACCTAGATTGTCGATAACCGGTTTCAAAACAGCAGGCGATCTGATTTCATTGATATCAGCCGATATCCCACCGTTATAAGTAATAGCTGTTTTGATTTCACCCGCTGAATCAGAAAGTAACTTAGGACCCATTACCGAACCTACAAAAACTAAAGCCGTTATCAATAAAGTCAATCCGATAATCAACTTCTTTCCCTTAAGCAAAACTAAAACGAGCTCTTTTAAAGATATCTCATCATAATTTTCTTGTTGAGGATTAGTTAAGGTAACCTCAATTTTATCATTTAAATTTATTCTTTTATTCTCGTCCATGGAGCCCTCCAACTAACTGAATCTGTGAAATATAAATATAACGCCATTATTATACTTCATACTAACATTATTAATGTATGCTTACAGCATACATTGCTATGTTTTTCCGATTTGTTACTCATTTACAATTTCCTTAAAACGCTAGCCCTGCTCAAACTGTTGATGCAACATACTTCTTCAGCATTACAATCGCTGTGCAAACCTTGAACTATATTGCCTAATTTAAAGCTTTTGTTAAAATTTCCGTTTTTCTTATTTCTTTTTCATTTTCATAAACATCGATATATTCATAAGTCACACCGGCATCATACCCATAAACACTCAATTCATCTCCAAAGCCATCTATCATAAAATAAAAAAAATCATCAATTCTGCTTTCAAGCTCTTTAGCGTACTTAACATACTTGGCAGCTATAAGAGTTTTAGTTGAAAGACTTTCTTTTTCTTTTGAAGATAGATTTTCATATTCTTCCTTGAAAACCTCAATCAAGCTATTAAGTTCATCATTGGCAATCCTTTGAAGCTCGGAAAACTTCACATCATACTTTTCTATAATAAAGTCGTATCCATCCACCTCAACTTCATTTTCAACCTTCACTTCAATACGTTGTATTTTTTCAACAGTTTTCACTTCAGTTTGTTGTATTTTTGCAACATCTTTCACTTCAACGAGTAGTGGTTTATCTTCATTGTTCGCTCCAACGCTTTGTATTATAACATCATTTACGTTTGTTTGTTGATCAATATTTTCAACTTCCTCAATCCTAGGTAAAATCACCTCTTTTTCTTCCTCTTCAACAACAACTTCAAAATTACTTTCAAATTCATCAAGAGAAGAAAATACCAAACTTTCCTCTTCAACCAATTCATCGATTTTGTCATTCATATAGACAAAGAAAACGCTTATAAACATAGCAATCCACATAACTAAAATTATCTTTTTGTTACACATTTTCAAACATCACCTTTTATGACCTTGTATAATCTAGTTAGAAATACTCTAATTTCGTTATAGAGACTGCGTAGTTTAGCAATCGCCGAGCCATCATCCCATTATATTTCTATTGGATTTTTAATCAATGGTTTTCGCGCATTTGCTATGTTTTTTCGCGTATTTGCTCTTTAAAAACAAATCAGATGTGAAAAACTATGAATTCCATTATTTCTTATAAAACTCATAAAGCATATTTGCCACTTCACTTCTAGTAGCTAACTTATTAGGAACAAACCTTCCCAAAGGCATATCTTTATAAAGGTTGTTTTTAATAGCAATCCCGATTTCACATTTTGCCCAGTCAGCAATTTGCATATCGTCATAAGGGACGTTCAACATCTCATAGACAACATCCTGATAACCTTTTTCTTTTAATATTCTAGATAGAAGCACCATTACTTCTTGTTGCGTGATATTTCCATTAGGATTAAACTCATCTATCGATATCCCAACCATGATGCCGTTATCGAAAACAGCGGCAACATCATCTAAAAACCAGTCTTTTAAAGATAGATCTTTAAATTTTATATTTGCAACATTTCCTTCAATTCTCATCATCCTTGTAATTAAAGCCGCTACTTCAGCCCTGGTTATATTTGATTCGGCATGAAACAATCCACCTGGATAGCCGTTGATGTAGCCTTTCGAAGCAAGAAATTCTATCTTCAGCCTTGCCCACTGCGCTTGATTTAAATCTTCAAAAGTTTTAAAATTATCTACAACTCTAAAACTTGAGAAACTATTAGTTAAAAATTCATAATATCCATTGTTATATTTGCCGCCTAGAAGAATTTCATTTCCCTGTTCGTCAAAACATACAACTACTAGATTATCAAAGCTGACATTTCCTTCAGGTTCAAAAGCAAGAGATACCTTCAAAGGCTTGTCTAACTGAATATCTGAATCTTCTAAACTACCAGCCATTGTAATATTAAAACTTTCATCATCAGTTTTTTCAATATTTATAGTCAATTCATCACCCGAGGTGAAATAACTATCTAATTCAATTTTAGCTAAATTTGAATATAATTCAACCAAATCATATTTATTCAAAATCTTCCCTAGTCCAGTTATCACAATTTTTTCATTGTCCAAACTCACATCAGAACGTACATCAAGTGAAATATTCAAACTATCGTCATGAACCATCTCAAGAAACAACTCTCCGTCGATTAAAATTTCATTATAGGGATTTCCAAATTCATCATTTTTTTGAGATATTACTTTCCAATCCCTTATCTCGACCAGAGGTATAAAACCTATAGGCTTGCTAGAAGACGTTTGTTCAAAAATTACATCCTTTATAGCCTCGCTAATACTTTCCAAATCACCCGATAATTTTTTATCAGCTAGAGTCTCGGTTATTTCATCATTGAACTCAGACAACAAAGTCATAGTGAAATCCCAATATTTTTCTTTCGCAACGCCCACTTTACCATCTTCAAAAAGAATTTCCTTAAGTCCCTGATACATTTTCGTGTCAAAATTATCAATGGTTAAATCATCATAACTTTGAACAACCGTTCCAAGTTCACTCAGAAACATCTCGATATCAGATTCACTTGCACCACCGTCAATCATCCGATTGACAAAATCCGGATATTCAACTTTTAAATCTTCATAGATACCGACAAAATCACTAGCATATGATGCACTTACTAATAAACTAAATAAAATAATACTTATAACAATTTTTTTCATCATGTCCTCACATATCTATTATTAAGCGGGTGTTTCCACCCGCATATTAAATTATCTCTCTATAAACTCCATCAACCTTCTTAACACTGTTACCACCTGTGCTCTAGTAGCATTTTCCTTTGGTCCAGCTCTTCCATCAGGAAATCCATTTACGATTTCATGAGCACTCATTGCATCAACAGAATCGATTGCCCACGGAGCTATACCGCTAGCATCTGTGAAGTTTCCATCAACTCCAGTCAACAAACTTCCGGTCAAGTATTTATGCACTCTATTTAATATCACAACAGCTTCTTCTCTAGTTACCGGATTCATCGGTCTAAATACGTTCTCCGGATAACCAAACATCAACGAAGCACCATATGCAGATCCAACAGGATCTCTATACCAAGCATCACTCGGAACATCGACAAACGGCATTAGACCACTTTGATTTATACCAAGCGTTCTTGTAATAACAGTCGCCAATTCAGCTCTTGTAAGTAAAGCATCAGGATCAAAAACTCCAGGCGCCTTTCCGATGATCATTCCTCTGTTGACAGCCCAGTAGATATCATCAGCTGCCCAGTGATTCTCAACATCGTTAAATACAACAGGTTCAGTTTCTTCTGTATTTGTAGTAAAAGTTAGTGTAGTTACTTTACCTGGAGGATTTCCTCCCTCAGATGCAATTCTAACAATTAAAACATGTTCTCCACTAAAATCTATTTCATTGAAGATGCTTTCTTCATGCATCACATATGCCGCATCATCAAGTTTGTACTCTAAAGTATCTATCATCCCTGTTACAGTATTGAGCTCATCATCATTGGTTACATCAGGCGCATCAGGAGTAACCAGTATAGGTCCTGGCGCAGGTGATGATGGACCAAGTGATGGTGAACTAGCTGCATTTATCGTTACATCAAATGCATATATATAGTTCAATGGTTGCGCAACTGGATCGACAGCATTTCTATAAACATAAACTGTTGCAGTTCCACTACTCTCACCCGTCATTGTTGCACCTGAAAAAGATACAACACTACTATTAGACGCAAATTTCACTAAATTAGTTTCACTTCCCATAACACTTATTGTAAAAGAAGTTGAATGACCCTCTGTTATACTAGTGTCTCCAGTTAAAATCTCCGTTTCACTTCTAACCGCTCCATTGGCAAGCGCCAATCTTGCATTTTTATCTAAATCTGAAGCATCCGCCAAAATATTCATAGCATCTAAAATATTTGCTACACTCCAATCGGCTCTGCCTAGAACACCTTCAAAATAATCGTAATTCAAATTAAGCTCTTGAAGAACCGCATCTTTAACTACCGTCTCGATCTGAGCAACAACATCAGCTGAATTCGACAATGAAGTCACATCTCCATAATCAACGTAATCTTTAAGATTTCCCTGTGTAGCAATCAACAGATTCAACAACTTGCTTAAAGAACCATCAACAGCTGGATCAGCGCCAAACAAATCCTCATATACATCGTTGTTATCATCTATAAAAGCTTGTACGTCACTTTCTATTCCTTCGCCATTTGAATAATATAGAGCTGTCATATTGCCTATGAAGCCTATCAATTTATCCCTTGCGACTATATAACTATCAAATCCACCTTCTCCAAGTGCATTTTCAACATATGTATTCATCAATTGCGGCCCCGATGGAGATTCAAAAATATCGAACCACACATCATCCGCTGAATCATTTACATAATCCGTCAGGTTTTCTTTGGCAGTTGTCAAATAATCCTTTTCATCATCAGTCAGTTCGTCATAAATCTTACTGAAAGAATCTGCGACATCAACCGCTGTTGTCGATTTGGCAAATGTGATTCCTGGAGAAATCACCGACATCAACAAAATTAAAATGAGTAATAATGACACCATTTTTTTCATTTATTAAGCCCCCTATTGTTTAAATATTCTAAAATATAATTATGCAACCCTATTATAGTATATTAAAACAATCTAACTGTATGCTCACAGCATACAAATGCCAATAAATTCAAAATTTCTGGTATATATAACCATTATATCTGCATTTGTTACATCATTCATGTAACAATAAAAAAATTTCACCAAAAGATGAAATTATACTTTTGGCAACTCGGCGATCATAGCGTATGCTTTAGACCCGTAGCTTTGCGTCCTGTTTTTTCAAACAGTTTGCCTTTATCAAATATTCGATTTTTATTCTTGTTTATTATACTATATAATGCTATTAAAGGAAAGGATGATACCATGCTTACTAAAGTAATTCTAGAAAACTACAAGGTTTATAAAAATAAAACTGTTTTTGATCTGAAAAACTCAAATATAGGAATGATATTCGGTCCCGAAAGCGAAGGAAAGAGCACTTTACTCAACAGTATTAGACTATTGTTAGAGTTGGCTGTGAAAGGAAGGAAGATCAAGGACGGAATAAATCTTTCTCTTTTAAGTGATAGTAATGAATTTTCTCTTGAATACTATTTTCTTATAAATGGTGATGTAATTCATTACAAGGTAAGATTTAGTCCTATCAGCGGAAATACATACGAAAGATTATCTGTTGAAAATAAGGTTGTTTTTGAAAGAGACAATGAAAAAATAAAAATCATGCAACTTAGTGATGATATGGACATCGACAATAAAGCCGATTCGCCTTTTATACATAAGGTAGTAAGTCAAATGAACCTAGGTGGCAACGAAACTTTAAAAGCATTGAGCGAGTTTTTAAAAAACTCGATTTATATCAATCCTTTGACTGGAACAATCATCACTTATGGTGAATATAAAACCCACTCCAACAAGCACATAGAAAAATACGGAGTCGAGGAGTTCAATCAATTTTTTACGGATAAGAAAATGGGTATTTTCATTTCCTATACTCATGAGGAAAAAAATAAAAAATTCAATATAAAAATAGGTGATAAAAATAGTAAAACCATCTTTGTGACTCATAAAAAAAGCAACACGACTCTCCCTTTTACAGAAGAGTCACTTAACATTCAAACTTTACTTAACTTATTACCGTCGTTTTTTCATATAAAGAAACATAAAGGAATATTGCTTATCGACAATCAATCAAGTTCACTTCATCCGAAGGCTGAAGAGATATTGATAAAACATTTCATAAAAAACATTAAGGATTCAAACTATATTTTTGTTTCAAACAACGCATATTTCTTACTGAATAAAGTGATAAACCCAGATGCCATATACATCACTTACTATAAAGAAGTAGAAGGAGCATCAATAAAACCACTTTCCGAGCATAAATCAAAAGTAGTAACACCGCAAAAACCAGTGGAACTTAAAGATCTACCAAATCAAAAGTATAAGAACTAAGGTACCCGGTTTACCAACCAGGTACCTCTACTTATTCATATTTCTTTATCTTCGCACTTTGAACCAAATATACACCAAAGAGAATTATTCCCATGGCGAATATCATAGAAACAGTCAAAGGTTCATTCAAGAAAATCATTCCTAGAAGCACAGCTACCGCAGGATTCACATAAGCATAAGTACCCGCCTTTGTTGCAGGCCACTTTTGAAGCACATAGATATAACTGCTAAAACCGATAATAGATCCAAAAGTAATCAGGTATGCAACTGCAAGTATGCTCTTGGTAGTAAAATGGACACTATAAATATCTCCAGTTATTACAGAGGCGATTGCAAGTCCAATTCCACCAAAGAGCATTTGAAAACCGATGTTGGCAATAATCGCTTCTTTCTTTTTAACATACTTGGATGTAACCGAACCTATCGACCATAGAAGCGTCGCTATCATCAATAGCAATACTCCTTTATAATCAATCACTTGTATCCCGTTAGTAGTACTGGTAAGCATATATACACCTACCATTCCTAGTATCAGACCTATATATCCTATGCGCTCAAACTTGATTGTTTTTAAAATCAACAATTCGATAATCGCAATCCATATGGGTACCATCGAAACCATTAGTGATGTTACGCCCGAATCTACCCATTGCTCTGCATATACAACAAGGCCATTCGCTCCTAATAGCATAAACGAACCCACAATGGCATGATTTATATAATCACTTTTCTCTACGGGAAAAGGCAAACCTTTTATCTTTGCATATACCAGCATTATAGCTCCCGCAATTAAAAACCTTGTTCCAGCTAGAATAGTCGGAGCTAAATCTTCAACACCGATTTTTATAGCAAGATATGTCGATCCCCAAAAGAAACATACCGCCAAATACGCTAATAATACTTTTTTGTTTTCCTTCATATGTCCACCATTTTCTTTTATTAATAATTAATATATTAATTATTAATTATACTATCATATTTTTTTAATAAATAAAATAAAAACTCCCCTTATGATAAACAGTTATTATTTTAACTGCCTACTATAAGGGGAGCATATCATAATCCCTAGCTATTCATTCGTTTATTATATTTAACCCTATCTTGAGCATTCAATACTTTCTTTCTAAGTCTAATCACATCAGGCGTTACCTCTACAAGTTCATCTTCTTCAATAAACTCAAGAGCTTCTTCCAAGCTTAGTATCTTAGGAGGCAAGAGTTTGATCGCATCATCGCTACCAGATGCTCTTACGTTAGTTTGTTTTTTGTTCTTACACGGATTAACTACCATATCTTCAGGTCTTGAATTGATTGCAATAATCATTCCCTCATATACATCTACAGCTGCGTCTATAAGCATTACCGCTCTTTCTGAAAGATTCCAAAGCGCATATGACATAGTCGAACCTTTTTCCTGAGAAATAAGCACACCATTTAAACGTCCAGGAATTTGTCCCAAATGAGGTTGATAAGAATCAAAAGATCTAACTAAAGTTCCTTCTCCTCTTGTCTCATTGATAAATTCACTTCTATAACCTAAAAGCCCTCTAGTAGGAACAAGATACTCGATCATAGTATAACCTTGATCAGAGTTCATCGTTACCATAGAACCTTTTCTAATATTTAATTTATTTATAACCGTTCCACTATAATCATCAGGAATAGTTGCAATAACTCTTTCTACTGGTTCATGTTTAACTCCCTGAATAGTTCTATAAAGAACCTGTGGTTTAGAAACGCTTATTTCATAACCTTCTCTTCTCATATTCTCAAGCAAGATGGAAAGATGAAGCTCTCCTCTACCAGAAACCTTGAATCCGTCATTTCCAGGTAAAACCTCTACCTTTAGTCCAACGTTAACCTCAAGTTCACGTTTCAATCTAGCTTCTATATGTCTAGAAGTTACATACTTACCGCTTTTACCTGCAAAAGGTGAATCATTAACCAAAAAATTCATAGAAAGAGTAGGCTCTTCGATATCGATCATAGGAAGCACCTCTACATTATCAGGGTCGCAAATCGTCTCGCCTATAGAAATATCCGGCATTCCGGCTAACACAACAATATCTCCGCTATAAGCATAATCCACTTCTTTTCTAAGTAAGCCTTCATTGATAAAAATTTTAGCAATCTTACCTCTGATAGTTTCACCATCTCTTTTAGCTATAGAAACTTGTTGTCCTTTTTTCACAACACCTCTTTTGATTCTACCAACACCTAATCTACCGATATATTCATCATACGCTAGAGAAGACACTTGCATTTGAAAAGGTTCTTCATCTTTATTCGGGTAAACATCCACATGTTCCATAGCAAGATCAAACAACGGATCTAAATTGTCAGATTCATCATCCATATCTCTCTTAGCAACACCGTCTCTTGCAATGCCGTAGATAATCGGGAACTCAAGTTGTTCGTCAGTAGCTCCAAGTTCTACAAATAAATCAAATGTCATATCCACAACCCATTCAGCTCTTTGATCCTTTTTATCAATCTTATTGATGAAAAGAATCGGCTTAAGTCCTTGTTGTAAAGCCTTTTGAAGCACAAACCGAGTTTGAGGCATGGGACCTTCACTAGAATCAACCAGTAAAATAGCCGTATCCACAGTCTTGATGATTCTCTCTACTTCAGAAGAAAAATCAGCATGACCAGGTGTATCAACTACGTTTATCTTTACACCTTTATGCTCAATAGCACAGTTCTTAGAGTAAATAGTAATACCTCTTTCACGTTCTAAGTCATTACTGTCCATAACCTGTTCAACAACAACTTCATTTTCTCTAAAAACACCACTTTGAGATAACAACGCATCAACAAGAGTAGATTTCCCTGCATCAACGTGAGCAATAACCGCAATATTAATAATATCTTTTCTATTCATCATATTTTTTCCTGTCCTTTTAAAT
>DAOUQP010000038.1 GCA_030625575.1 Eubacteriales bacterium
AAAGCTTTATGTGAATATTTGGTAGAGAAGTAAGAATTATATGAAGAGCCTAATGCCTAAATAGGGCACGTTGGGTTCTGTGAGGGGTAAGCAGACTTGCCTCACTAGAGGAGGTGAAAGTCGGGTTTATCTACTCGACATGATATGAATGGATTAGTATTGCAAGGTGGAGGAACAAAGGGATCTTACCATATAGGTGTTTGGAAAGCCCTTAGAGAATTAGGGGAAGAAATACACGCGGTTACGGGCACTAGCATAGGTGCTTTAAATGGCGTGATGATCGCCCAAGATAAATTTGAGGAGGCATATAATTTATGGTACAACATAGATGTTTCAATGTTGTCTGATGTTGACTCGGAAATGTATAAAAAAATACGTGAACTTGATCTGGATTCTGAGTTGTTTTCTTCGTCTATTAAGTATTTTAAGGATGTTTTTAATAATAGAGGTTTGGATATTACACCGTTTAAGGAGCTTGTTGAGAGAGAAGTTGATGAAGAAAAGGTTAGGAATTCAAATGTTGAATTTGGTTTAGTTACGGTTTCTCTTTCTGATATGGAGCCGATTGAAGTCTTTGTAAAAGATATTCCGAAAGGCAAACTTCATGAATATTTATTGGCTAGCGCACGTCTTCCAATCTTTAAAATGGAAAAAATTGACGGCAAAATTTTCATAGACGGAGGATTTTATGATAATCAGCCGATAAAATTGATGCTTACAAAAAAAAGAATCAAAAAACTTATTTTGGTTGAAAACAAGGGTATCGGAATGAAACAAAAGGTTGATTTATCTGGGATTGAAGTAATTCGAATAAAACCATCGGGTGATGTAGGAAGAACTCTTGAAATGACTAGAGAAAGATCGAGAGAGAATTTACTGATGGGTTATTATGATACTTTAAGAATCTACAGAGAGTATGCAGGTAAAAAGTATTGTATTGAGCCTTATGATGAAAAAATAATTTTAGAGTATCTATACAGTATGCCTGAAAACAAGATCAATTCAGTAGCTAAAATTTTAGGATTTAAAAAGATAAAAAGCAAAAGGCGAATATTTGAACAAATTTTACCTGAAATTGCAAGTATGCTGAAATTAAATAAAAATGCCGATTATGAAGAGTTGTTTACTGGGATAATAGAAATGGCTTCTGACTATTTAAAAATTAACCGTTATCAGATATTTACCATTCAAGAATTATTGAATCAAATTAAAGATAAGCTTATAGAAAATGAAAAGGAAATATTTTATGACAATCAAAAATTAATCTCAAAAATTCTTAAACAAGGGAATATTGCTATAGGTAAACATAAAAATGAAATCATAGTTGAGATCATGTCTGTATTATTAGTAGAATAGAGGGTGAAAAAATGAATTATATGAATAAATATAAATCTTGGTGTAATAATGAATATTTTGATGAAAATTTTAGAGAAGAGCTGAAAAGCTTATCTGAAGAAGAAATCGAGGATTCTTTTTACAAAGATCTTAGTTTCGGAACTGCTGGTCTTAGAGGTGTCATTGGGGCTGGAAGCAATCGAATGAATGAATATGTTGTAGGCAAAGTAACTCAGGGGTATGCGAATTTTTTAAATAAAAAATTTAATGAACCAAGTGTAGCGATTGCTTATGACTCTAGAAGGATGTCTAAAGAATTTGCGCAAAATGCTGCTGATGTATTGAGTTCAAATAATATAAAGGTATATCTTTGTGACCGCATTGCTTCTACACCAGAGCTTTCTTTTGCAATAAGGCAACTAAAGGCAAGTGGAGGGATAGTTGTAACCGCTAGTCATAATCCTGCTCAGTACAATGGATATAAGGTATATCATCAAGAAGGGTATCAGTTATTGCCGGATGATGCCGAGAGTATTGTCGAGGAAATCAATAAACTTGATTTTATTGATGTGAAAAATAAAAGAAACGACAATATAATCAATTATTTAGGTGAAGATTTTTATAATGAGTATTATGAGACAATTCTCAAATTGATTGAAGATAGAAATAATAAGAATTTGAAGATTGTATATTCGGCGCTTAATGGTGCTGGAGCTAGACCAGTTGTTGAAGTACTAAAGAAAGCAGGATTCAATAATCTTTATACAGTACCTGAGCAAATGATTCCTGATTCGAATTTTACAACTGTTCCTTATCCAAATCCAGAGGATGAAAAGGTTTTTGAATTATCTAAAGTTTTGGGTAAAGAAAATCAGGCTGATATTTTAATTGCAACTGATCCAGACTCAGATAGAGTTGGCGTAATGGTGTTGCATAATGGTGAGTATAAAACCATTAACGGCAATCAGATGGGTGCTTTATTAGCAAATTATTTATTGGGAAATGAAGAAAATCAATCTATAATCACTACTATTGTCTCTTCGCATTTGATTGATGAAATCGCTAAAGAGTATAATGCTAAAGTATACAAGACATTGACAGGATTCAAGTATATCGGTGAGCTTATATCATCTTTTGATAAAACAAAAGACAAGTTTGTTCTGGGTTTTGAAGAGAGTTATGGATATTTGACTTCAGATCATGCTAGAGATAAAGATGCGATTAATACTGCGTTGATTATTTCAATAATGGCGGACGATTATAAGAAAAATGGGAAAACACTTATTGATGTGCTTGAAGAAATATATATAAGCAATGGCTATTTCAAAGAAGAACTTTTGTCTTTTACATTTGAAGGCAGCAAGGGACAGCAAGAAATGAAAGAGCTGATAGATAGGTTTAGATCTCTCGATTCATTTGATTATTATGGTATGAATTATGCCGATAAAGTTGATTATTTACAAGACAATACTGGATTACCTAACGCAGATGTATTGAAATTCATTTATGAAGATCAATCTTGGTTTGCAGTAAGACCTTCTGGAACAGAGCCGAAATTGAAGATATATCTATCGGTTTGTGGAAAAGACAATGATGAATTAAATAAGAAGATGGACCTAATGAAAAAAATGTTGAATGATTTCATTGGTGAAATTTAATGAAGCATTTGAAAAGTTATGCTACCAACACCCGATTGATGGGTGTTGTTGTGGTTAAGAGTTATTTTGAAGATGATGAGAATAATAAATATCTTGTCTTAGTTCATCTAGACTATGAAACTGATGGAATTGACGGAGTTGATGTAGGAATGAACATCGATTCTATAACTGAGGATTACCTGTCCGAGAGTGCATACGGGGGATTAGGTGGAAAACTTATTGAAATTAGTTTTGAAGAGGCATGTTCAATTGTAAGGAGCGGAAAAGAAAAAGGTATAGTAAATGTTGAAAAAGAAAATTTATATTGGATTGATATTTATTCGGACTCTTCTATATCTTATGATGAATCAATAAAAAAAATATGCAAACCTATTAATAGAGATTGCGAATTAATTAATTATTATTTTATGAGGTTGGTTGGTAATGATATTTTAGGATTAAAGGTTCTTACAGATGAGGAAATTATTTATCATTATATAGAAGATACTACACTTATAAAAAATTCAATAAAATCGATTGGCGATGAAAACTACATTTCGACAACTTTGATATTATCAGATAGTGGGTATATGAACGAGAGGTATCATTTAAAGATTGACAACAAAAAAATAATAGAGCTTAAACGAATCAGCAAATTAAAAATATCTCATTATGAAGCTGCCATGCAGCTTAGTAAAGATGAATATTTAACAGTATTGGAAGTGCAAAATACTTCAAATGCTATATCGTCAATTGCAGAGACAATAGGACACTATATGATAAATGAACATGAAAATGGTGTTTTATTGACACATTTTTATGAACATAATAATCATGTTGATAAAAAAGTGTACTATTTAAATGGCGATGTTAGAGTTTATGTTTATTTTACTGATAGTGGACAAATAGTATTTGCCAGTGAAAATATCGATGAATTAGAGAAAGTAATAAAACTTGCTTTAAATGCTCTTGAAGATTATAATGTTGTATTGTTAGGAGAATTTGGTTTTCGCCATCCTATTCTTTTTGATTTCATTAAAAGCGGGTATGGTGATTTCATTGAGTATATTGAAGAGGAGTTGTAATAATTGCTGGGATTTGATCAAGTAGTTACATTGTTTCTGTTGATATTCTTTGGTTTTTTAGTAAAAAAGCTGAAATTGATCACAAATAATTTTCAAAAAGAAGTAGGTATGTTCATCTTGAATGTGGCTTTACCTGCGTTTATTGTTACGTCGATAAATTTATCTTTTACCGATGAAATGCTAGCTAATTCTGCTAAGATTTGGGTAATATCTTCTGTGCTTTTTATTTCTAGTGTCGGTATTTCATATTTAATAATGCGATTATTAAAAATTGAAGGAATGAATAAAGATATCTATCAATTTATTATGACTTTTCCAAATGTAGGATATATGGGATTCCCCATTGTAAAAGCGGTATATGGAGATATTGGTGTTTTTTATGCTGCGATTTTCAACTTGAATTTTAATATTCTCCTTTGGAGTTTAGGAATTTATTTCATGAAGAGAAATTCTAAAGACAAAGAAGAAAAAATAGAAACCACTCTTTGGAGAAAAATAATGTTTATAATGAACCCGGCTCTATATGCTTTAATCATAGGATTTGGGTTATCTCTAATGAATTTGCAAATTCCCAGTTTGATAAAAAGTACTTTAGTAATGGTCGGAAACACAACCAGTCCATTATCTATGATGTTCATTGGGTTTATTCTAACTGATGTTCACTTAAAAGAGTTGATAGGAAGTATTGATCTTTATTTGATAAGTTTAATAAGACTTGTTGGATTTCCAATATTATTCTTTCTAGTTTTAAAGAATTTTGTTTCTGGCGAAATGTTAGGTGTATCAGTTTTATTAATGGGAATGCCAGCTGCAGTCAATACTGCGGTCATTGCAAGTCGCTATGGAAACAATTATAAATTGGCGAGTAAAATAGTGTTTTTAAGTACACTATTTTCAATTATAACCATTCCTTTAATGATAAAATATTTTGTTGCATAATCAAATTTGTTATGATATAGTTAAAAAGCAATTGAATAATCCTTATTTAGAGCGACTGAGGGAATAGGCCCTATGACGTCCGGCAACCGGTTAACGCGGTGCTAATTCCTACGGAACCAAGTATGGTTCTGAAAGATGAGGTTAAGATGAAAAATCGGGAGCCTTGTGCTCTTTTTTTATTGTTTTAAATTAATAAACTTAGGAGGTAGAAAAATGAAAAAAAGATTATTTACTTCAGAATCAGTTACTGAAGGCCATCCAGATAAAATTTGCGATCAAATTTCCGACTCAGTATTGGATGCAATTTTCGAAAAAGACCCTAATGCAAGAGTAGCATGTGAAACTTCTGTAACGACAGGTCTTGTACTAGTTGCAGGGGAGATTACAACTAAGTGTTATGTCGATATTCAGAAGGTTGTAAGAAAGACAATTAATGATATCGGTTATACGCGTGCAAAATACGGTTTTGACGGAGAAAATGTAGGTGTGCTGGTATCTATAGATGAACAGTCATCAGATATTGCTTTGGGTGTTGATGAATCTTTAGAACACAAACAAGGTGAAATGAATAATGGTATAGAAGCTTTAGGTGCAGGCGACCAAGGGTTGATGTTTGGCTATGCATGTAATGAAACACCAGAACTAATGCCTTTGCCTATATCTTTAGCACATAGACTTGCAAAGAGATTAGCTGATGTTAGAAAAGACGGTACATTAAAATACTTGAGACCTGATGGAAAAACGCAAGTTACTGTGGAATATCATGACGATAAACCGGTTAGAGTAGATACAATTGTTATTTCTACTCAGCATAATCCTAAGGTGGAACTTAAGCAAATTCGCGAAGATTTAATCGAGTATGTTATAAAAACAATTGTTCCAGCTGAATTACTGGATGATGAAACAAGATATTTGATTAATCCAACAGGACGTTTTGTAATCGGTGGACCTAAAGGTGATGCTGGTTTAACTGGAAGAAAAATCATTGTCGATACTTACGGAGGCTATTCACGTCATGGCGGTGGTGCTTTTTCTGGAAAAGATCCTACAAAAGTCGATCGATCTGCAGCGTATGCTGCTAGATATGTAGCCAAAAACATTGTTGCTGCAGGTCTTGCTGATAAATGTGAGATTGAAATTGCATATGCTATTGGTGTAGCAAAACCAGTATCTGTTTTGGTAGATACATTTGGAACCAATGTAGTGAGTGAAGATATTATTGAAAAACTAATAGATAAACACTTTGACTTAAGACCGGGAGCTATCATCGATTATTTGGATTTAAGAAGACCGATATATGCTAAATTGGCTGCTTACGGCCACTTTGGTAGAACTGATCTTGATCTGACATGGGAAAGAACTGATAAGGCAGAAATGTTAAGAAAAGAAGCATTTGAAGCTTAAATTAAGAAGACAATTAGACTATGAAGTTTAATTGTTTTTTTTTGCAATTAAGCAAGATATGAATTGTTTTTGAACAAAATATAGATAAAAGCAAATGCTTTGATATAATAATAAACATAGTATGGTTGTATTTGTTTCATTTGATCTATCATATATATAAGAACGACACTACATTATTTTCAGAAGAAAGAGGGGATTATGATTGGTTGGATGGATTATCCTTGTTATTTTACTGAGCGCTTTGCATGGCCGATATAAGTCATTACCTGTAGGTATATCATTTGAAAGTCCTTGGATTGATGCAGATGAAGTGCATTTTGTCTATGATCTAACTTATAGAAAAAATGATAAACAAATGATGGAGCAAGCGATATTTGATAAAATTTGGCAAATTATTGATGAAGCAGAAGATTTTCTGATTATAGATATGTTTTTGCTTAATGATGATTATGATCGAACTTTCAGCTTTCCATGTCTGTCTACGGAGTTTTCTGAAAAGTTGGTGGAGAAGAAAAATAATTATCCGGATATGCCGATTTATGTAATTGTTGACGAAATCAACACATTTTACGGTGTTTATGAATCTCATAGTATTCAAATTCTCAAAGAAGCGGGAATTCAGGTTGTTATAACTAATATGGATAAATTGCGCAATTCTAATATATTGTATTCGAGTATATACGATATTATATTTAAATGGTTTGGAACTTCTGGTAAAGGTTGGATTCGAAACCCTTTTACTTCAAAATTGCCATATGTGACTGCAAGATCGTATTTAAGGTTAATGAATTTTAAAGCAAATCATAGAAAAACAGTTATTTCAGAAAAAGTAGTTATGGTAGGCAGCGCTAATCCACATGATGCAAGCTCGATCAATTCGAACATCGCTTTCGCGATCGAGGGAGCTATTGTCAAAGAATTAGTTGAATCCGAGTTGGCGGTAATGGCTTTTTCAGACTACGATATCAAATTCCCCATAGAGGTGAATGAACGTAGAGGTGATTATAAGGTTAAACTGATTACAGAGGGAAAAATTCGGGAAAATATAAAATCTGCAATTGATAAAACTAGAAAAGGTGATTGTATTAGAATTGGGATGTTCTATATATCAGAGCGCTCGATTATAAGTGCGTTGATCGAAGCTTCAAAAAGAGATGTTGATATCAGGATGATATTGGATGTCAATCAAACCGCCTTTGGAATTGAGAAAATAGGTATCCCGAATAGACCTGTCGCTTCTGAACTCATGCATAAAAGCAAAGGAAATATAAATATCAAGTGGTATGAAACTAATGGAGAACAATTTCATACTAAGTTGATTATGATCAATTATGAAAAAGAGGAAAAAGTATTGCTGATCGGAGGTTCTGCTAATTTAACGCGAAGAAACATCAGAGACTTCAATCTAGAGACAAATGTATGCATCGAAGCGTTGATCAAGAGTAGGTTGGCAGATGATATAGATACTTATTTCAACCGTCTTTGGAACAATGATGAAGGTCAATATACACTTGATTACAGTGTGTTTCAAGAAGATGTTCTGTGGAAGAAAATTATTTATTACATTCAAGAATATACTGGATTATCTACATTTTAAAAAAAATCGACTATATGAAGAATCAGTCAATAATAATGATATAATAGAAATTGATGATTTAATAATTATGAAGTTATTTTAGGAGTATTTATGAAAATTAAGGGAATAGTTGAAGAAATAATCTATATGAATGAAGAAAACCACTATACAGTTGCAGTTGTTGATTCTGAAAACAATTATATAACCATAGTAGGATATGGATATGGATTAAAATTAGGAGATCAAGTTGAATTAGAAGGAGAATTTATTTTCCATGATTTATATGGAGAACAATTTAAATTCTCTTCATTTTTGATGATAATGCCGAATACTCAAGAAAGCATATTGAAATTTCTTTCTTCTGGATCAATAAAAGGAATAGGACCTTCTACCGCTGAAAAAATATTATATAAATTTGGTGAAGAAGCTTTAGATATAATAAATTATAATCCTAATGAACTGCTAAAGATAAATGGAATTGGAAAGAGCAAATTAAAGCAGATTATTGAATCATATGCTGATGTTGTAGGAAACAGAGATACGATAATGTTTCTACAATCTATTGATGTTGGTTCGAGTTTCATAAATAAGATAATTAAACAATACGGGAAAAAAAGTCGTGAAATCATTACAAATAATCCTTATCAATTATATGATGATATCGATGGGATAGGGTTTGTTAAAGCCGATGCTATCGCTTTAAAAATGGGGATTGAAAAAGATTCAATATTTAGAATGAGAAGTTTTATTAAGCATTATCTTTATGAATCTTCATATAATGGGAATGCGTATCTTTATTTAAAAGATTTATTGAATTATATTTCAAAATTGTTGGAGTTGGATAAGAGTATAATTGAAAATGAAGTTAAAGAACTAATTATAAAAGGCGATTTAGTTCAGGAAATAGATGATAAAATAAAAATTTATTTAAGCAGCATCTACAATTCAGAAGTTCAAGTAGCTTCTAAATTGATGGCTATAAATTCTTTTGAGGCTTATAAGAATATCAATACAAATTCAATCAATGAGTTGATTGAAAGTTTTCAATCGAATGAAAGAATAAAATTGAATAGCGAACAAATCAAGGCTATAAATAGTGCGTTGAAGAATAAGATTACTATTATTACAGGAGGACCTGGTACAGGTAAAACTACGATAATCAAAGCTATTGTAGATATTAGCAAATGTTTTGATTTAAAGGTAAATTTAACAGCACCTACTGGTCGAGCCGCAAAGCGTATGGAGGAGTCGACGGGTAGTGAAGCAAAAACCATTCATAGACTTTTAGAATATCAGTATGTAGAAGATTTGAACATTCTTTCTTTTAATAAAAATGAAGAAGACCCATTAAAAGCAGATGTTATAATAGTGGATGAGTCTTCAATGGTGGATGTTACTTTAATCAACCATTTATTGAAGGCGATACCACTTGATACGAAGCTGGTTGTTATAGGAGATGTGGATCAATTACCGTCTATTGGACCGGGAGACGTTTTGAATGATGTCATTGAGTCAGGTTTTTTTGAAACGATCAGATTGACTGATATATATAGACAAGGAGAAAATTCCTTGATTGTATTGAATGCACATAGGATAAATAATGGTAAAATGCCAGAAATGAACGAAAAGGATGGCGATTTTTTTGTTATTCAATATAATAAGCAAAGAGAAATTTTAGATAATTTGATTAGTTTAGTTTCAGAAAGATTACCTAAATTTTATAAATTTGATCCCGTAAAGGATATTCAGATAATTGCTCCTATTAAAAATGGTATGTTGGGAACAAAGAATATAAATGAAGTTATGCAGAAAACTTTAAATCCTCAAAATGGCAGTAAATCAGAAATTCAATTTCAAAACAAACGATTTAGAGCAGGCGATAAGGTAATGCAGTTTAGAAACAACTATAATATCCAGTGGTTGGATAGAGATACCTATTTAAGAGGGTCGGGGATTTTTAACGGAGAAATTGGTTATATAGAAACAATTGACGAAGTAAGGAAATCTATGATAGTGATATTTGATGAATACAAAGAAGTTGCTTTTGAGTATAAAGATTTAAATGATATTGAACTATCGTATGCTATCACGATTCATAAATCTCAAGGGTCGGAATTCAATGCTGTAATTATTCCGATAAGCTTTATTCCACCTAAGATGGCATCTAAGAATTTACTTTATACTGCTGTTTCTAGAGGGAAAAATTTAGTGGTAATAATAGGCGACAATAAATATTTAAAGCAAATGATTGATAGTGGAAATAAAGACAAGAGAAATTCAGGGTTAGTCGATCAGTTTAAAAAATTCGAACTTTTATCCGAAAGCTAAGAGTTTCACACTCCATTTGAATTAAGTCTCATTTTATAGGTGATTTTGATGAACGATAAAAACAAACATGCTATTTTAATATATATATTTATGGTCGTTATGGTAGTGATCACAGTATTATATGATGCTGGGTTTTTATTTAGCTATAAAAAAGTAATAATATTTATAGCATATTTGTTTTTAAATTTGTTCACTTTTGTTTATTCTCTTAGTATTGAAGAAAAAGACAAAAAGAAAATAAGTGCATTATCAATTCACTTGATAAACGGAATCATAGGTTATCTTGTTCTAATATATTATAATGGAGCGTATAATTTTTCACTTCATATTTTGGTTTCAGGTGTCATTATTTTACCCGGAATATTGGATTATGATACATCCACAATAAATATTCTCACATTCGCGGCGATAATTCTCAATACATTGGCATTTGTACTCGACTATTTTGAATTTGCCAGCCTTTTATCTTTAATGTTCATAGTAGTTATAAGTTTTTCTTTTGCAAATGTATTGCACAAAAATTATAGAAATGAAAATACAATTCGTAAAAAAGCTGATCAGTTTGAAATGTTATATAAAATAAGTAAAATTATTGACTCTTTTCCGGAAAATCAAAAAATTTACGATGCTGTAACTGAAATTATCGGGATGTATTTTCAGGTTACAAACTGTTTAATATTAGAATATGACGATAAAAAAGAACTGCTTGAAATAAAAGCGCAGTACAATAAAACCAGTCCAATAACTTTTAGTGAATTAAAAAAAGGTGAAGGAGTTTCTGGAATTGCTTTTGCCTTAGAAAAGAATATTATCTGCTCTGATTTAAGCAAAAACGAGACTATAAGGAAACAAATAATTGCTGATATAAAATTTGAAGCAATTGCAGCTATTCCAATACTTATTCATAAAAAAACCTTTGGTGTACTGGTGTTGATAAATGATCAGCCATATGATATGAATAAAGATGTTGTTGATTTTATAAGTATTATAACCGCAAGACTTTCTAAGGTTATTGAAAATAATAAGTTGTATTATCAAATCGAGTGGTTGTCAAAGACGGATACCATGACGGGGCTTTATTCCCATGATTTGTTTTATGACATTATAAGCAAAGAAAGTTCTAGAGCTACAAGACATAATAAAAAAATGGAAATCATCATAATTGATATCGACAGATTTAAAGCTGTCAACGATGATTATGGGCATGTTGTGGGGGATAAAGTTATAAAAATGGTTTCTCAAATAATTAAGAATTCTATTAGAGAAGAAGATTTTGCAAGTAGATATGGCGGTGAGGAATTCGCCATTTTAGCAACTGATTCTGAATGTATGTCGGGTGTCAATATCGCTAAGAGAATACTTAATATGTTAGAAGAATACAATAAATCAAATAAATTTGGATTAGAAGGTAGAGATATTACTGTAAGTATTGGAATAGCAGTGTTTCCTGATGAGGATGTTAATGCCAATCAAATTATAGATATTGCTGATAGAAAAATGTATGAGGTTAAATCTTTAGGTGGAAATAATTATAAGAAATGAAATAAATAAAAATAATAAAAAGTTAGAAATTCGAGAAGATATTTCTAACTTTTTTTCTTTTTTCTGCGTCGTATAAATTGTATGATTCCTGAGAAAAAGTTCATTCTGGGTACTTTTTTCATATAGTCCAAATAGTCATTACCAAACTTTTTTATGAGCAGTTGATCTTCTTGCCTAGAAATCAAATAAACACATATAACACCAGTAATTCCAATTGTTATTGTCAACCAGTGTTGGCTCCATAAAATAATCGCAAAATACATAAGCGACCATCCAAGATAGAGTGGATGTCGAATAATAGAGTAGATTCCTGTGTCTACAAGGACAGTAGTCTTAGTCCAATCGTTTTTCTTCATCACCATGCCTTTACTGCGGAAAATATACATGGGCAGAAAAAGCAAGACAAGGCCAATTATCCAAATTATCCATCCAACATACCACAATTCTTTGATATGAACGGGATTATCTAGAAACCAGGGTATTAGATAACCCATGATCAGCAAAATGCCTGCAAAATAATATATGAAGCCATTCTTCATTTTTTTTTCGTTTCTATTAAATTTCACGAATTCCAACTCCGTTTTATTGCTTCTGTTAGCATATTTTTACCCAATAAATAAGCAAAAATGCAAAAATATGAAACAATATAATTGTTGATTTTTTCAAGTAAGTGAATTATGAAAAAAACAACTTGAAGGAATATTTTGTAATTGTCAAGTATAATGGGACCATTTTCGTTATACTTTTTTCATGGATATATTTAAATTGATTTCCCCTGTAGTTAGATGCAGTTATTGTGGAAAAGGAACTTATAATGACAAGTATTTATGTGAAAACTGTCAGAGTGATTTAGAAAAATTAAAAAGAAATGTTTCGATAGAAGGTACCTTAGTAAAGGGACATATCATTTATGAATATAATGGAATTGTTAAAGATTTGATAATTAGATATAAATATAATCAACAAAGGTATTTGGGAAAATATTTTGCCAAGCTCATGCATGATTTTATTAATGATATTCCTGTGGATTTTGATGTAATCATACCAGTTCCCAGCCACTGGAAAAGAAAATTTGAAAGAGGATTCAACCAAACTGAAATTATCGCTAAAGAACTTGGCGATTTAAGTGGAATTACCTATGATAATAAAATATTGAAGCGTATAGACAATTCAAAAGCTTTAAAAAGATTAAATAGAACAGAGAGAGAAAATGAATTGGAAAATTCATTTGTCGCCTACGGCAATGAGTCGTATAAAACGGCGTTATTGCTTGATGATATTTATACTACAGGAACAACTATCAATTATTGTGGTAAGGTATTATATGAAATTGGATTCGACCAAGTTGTTTTTTTATCTTTATCAGGTAATTATTAAAATTATCTTGTTTAATTAAATATTATAAGGGGTAAATACCGAATAACTAAATAAGATGAACTTTCATCTAGAGGAGCTGAGTCTATGAAAATTATTGTAAGTGGAAGAAACATGAAAGTGACAGAAAGTTTAAGAAATCAGGTTGAACTCAAGCTTGATAAATTCGAAAAATACTTTAGTTCAGATGTTGAAGCTCATGTTACCATGTCGCATCAGAAGACGATGCAGACAATGGAAATTACGATACCACTCAAAAATAGCGCGATTTTCAGAGTGGAGGAATCTAGTGAAGATATGTATAAATCATTAGATTTAGCTGTTGATAAACTTAGCAGGCAAATCAATAAGCATAAAACTAATATCCGTAAACGTTATAAAGGGCATGAATCGATTAAATTTGATATGATTCCTGGAAACGAAGCTAAAAACAGTGTTGAAAAGAAAATTGTTAAAATCAAATCATTTATTATGAAACCGATGGACCCTGAAGAAGCGGTACTTCAAATGGAATTAGTAGGACATGCTTTCTACGTTTTCTTGAATGAAGAGACAAATGACATCAATGTAGTATATGTGAGAAAAGATGGAGATTATGGTCTAATTGAACCTGAATAAAAGCCCTGTATTACAGGGTTTTTTTTATTGTTATAATTCAATACATTTTACAATTTTGTAACAATCCCATTGAAAGAATCCTACTTATCTGCTATAGTAATGCTAATATTTATAATTAATGCTTAAAAGCAAAGGAGTAAACTATGAATAAATTTAAAAGAATCCTCGTAGCAAATAGAGGAGAAATTGCTATAAGAATTTTTCGTGCTGCTCAAGAATTGGGTATAAGAACTGTTGCAATTTATTCTGAAGAAGATAAAAATTCTCTATTTAGAATGAAAGCGGATGAATCATATCTAATTGGAAAAAATAAAGGACCTGTTGAAACGTATTTAAATATAGAAGAGATTATTAAAGTAGCGCTTAAAAAAGGTGTAGATGCTATTCATCCCGGATATGGTTTTTTAGCGGAGAATGCTGATTTTGCAAAAAAATGTGAAGAAGTTGGAATAACTTTTATAGGACCTAGTTATAATTCAATAGAAAATTTGGGAGATAAAATCAAATCGAAAGCGATTGCAAAAATTGCGGGTGTACCGATTATTGAAGGTATTGACAGACCGGTTATATCTGTAAGTGAAATTCAAGAAATAGCTAAAGATATTGGGTATCCCATTATGTTGAAGGCTGCTGCTGGTGGCGGTGGCAGGGGTATGAGAATTGTAAGGAATTCTGAAGAAATAACATCTGAATTTAATAGTGCGAAAAATGAAGCTAAAAAAGCTTTTGGAATAGATGATATTTTTGTAGAAAAATATTTAGAAGAGCCAAAACATATTGAAGTACAAATACTTGGAGATCATTATGAAAATATTGTTCATCTTTATGAAAGGGATTGTTCAATTCAGAGACGACATCAAAAAATTATTGAATTTACACCTGCAATAGGTATAAGTGCAGAGCTAAAAGAAAAAATTTGTGAAGATGCTGTTAAAATTGCAAAACAAGTGAAATACTTCAATGCTGGAACTGCAGAGTTTTTAGTTGATAAAAATGGGAATCACTACTTCATAGAGATGAACCCTAGAATACAGGTTGAACACACTGTTACAGAGATGGTAACGGGAATTGATATTGTACAGGCGCAAATTTTGATTGCAGAAGGATATTCACTTGATTCTGAGAAAATCAATATTAAAAGTCAAGAGGATATCAAGCCAAGAGGGTATGCTATTCAATGTCGTATAACGACTGAAGACCCAACGAATAATTTTGCTCCAGATACGGGTAAAATCGATGTATATCGAAGTGGAGCAGGTTTTGGTATTAGACTTGATGGAGGTAATGCTTTTACTGGTGCATTAATTAGTCCGTACTATGATAGTTTGTTGGTGAAAGTAACTTCGTGGAGTTTAAGCTTTGAAGATGCAATTGCAAAATCAAACCGTGCAATTAAGGAATTAATGGTTTCTGGAGTTAAGACAAATATACCTTTCTTAATTAATGTTCTGAACCATGAAACATTTGCGAATGGATTATGTGATACAAGCTTTATCGAGAAAAATAGTGGTTTATTTAATATTGAAGCTAAAACAGATGAAGAACTGCATATTTTAAGACATGTTGGAAATATTGTGGTAAATGAAACAGGTGGAATCAAGAAACAGTTTGATGTGCCTGTAGTTCCTAAAGTTAAAAGAAATAATGAATATGGTACTAAAAACATTTTAGATGATAGAGGTGTTGATGGATTAGTCGAATGGATCAAAGATCAAAAGAAACTTTTATTGACTGATACTACTATGCGAGATGCGCATCAATCATTGATGGCAACCAGGGTTAGAACAAGAGATATGGTTAAAATATCTAAAGCGACTTCTGTTTTAGCCAAGGATTTATTTTCTGTTGAGATGTGGGGAGGCGCAACTTTTGATGTTGCATATAGATTCTTGAAGGAATCCCCTTGGGAACGCCTTGAATTACTAAGAAATAAAATGCCGAATATTTTGATGCAAATGCTGATTAGAGGTTCAAATGGCGTTGGATATAAAAATTATCCAGACAACGTAATTAGAGAGCTGATAAGAGAATCATCTATAAAAGGAATTGACGTATATAGAATTTTCGACTCGTTAAACTGGGTTAAAGGTATGGAAGTTGCCATTGATGAAGTAATTAAACAGGGTAAAGTTGCAGAGGCTAGTATTTGTTATACTGGAGATATTTTAGATGAATATAGAGACAAATATAGTTTGCAGTATTATGTTGATTTAGCAAAGGAGCTTGAAAACAGAGGAGCGCATATTTTAGGAATTAAAGATATGGCAGCGTTGCTCAAGCCATATGCGGCTCATAAATTAGTCAAGGCATTGAAAGAAGAAATAAGCATTCCAATTCATTTTCACACTCATGATACAAGTGGGAATGGAGTTGCTACTTTATTGATGGCAACAGAAGCGGGAGTAGATATTGTTGATACAGCTTTTAATAGTATGTCGGGTTTGACTAGTCAACCAGCATTAAATTCTATTGTGGAGGCTTTAAAGAACACTGACAGAGATACAGGCTTTGATTCTAAAAACATTCAAATGTTATCAGATTACTGGAGAGATGTAAGACCTGTATACTATAAATTCGAATCAGATTTGAAATCTTCTTCAACAGAAATATATGAGTATGAAATTCCAGGTGGACAGTATTCCAACTTAAAACCACAGGTTGAGAGTTTTGGTTTAGAGCATCGATTTGATGAAGTAAAGCAAATGTATAAATCTGTCAATGTGATGTTTGGAGACATTATAAAAGTAACTCCTTCATCAAAGGCTGTTAGCGATATGGCGATTTTCATGGTTCAAAATAATCTTACACCTGAAAACATTTATGAGTTAGGAAAAGATTTATCTTATCCAGATTCGGTAGTAGCATTTTTTGAAGGTATGATGGGACAGCCGGTGGGAGGATTTCCTGAAAGATTGCAAAAATTAGTACTTAAAGAGATTAAGCCAATAACAAACAGACCTGGAGAATTGTTACCTGAACATGATTTTGAGGCTGACAGAAAATATCTTGAAGACGAATTAAAATTTAAACCTACAGTTGAAGATTTAATAAGTTACGCTCTTTATCCGAAAGTTTTTAAAGAGTATATACAATTTAAACAAGAATATGGTAATTTAAGTACAATAGGTAGTGATATCTTTTTCCATGGTTTATATGAAGGTGAAACTTGTGAAGTTGAAGTAGATAAACATACTTTGCAGATAAAATTGGTCAGCATTGGAAAATTAGACGATGAATCCAATAGAAGAATATTGTTTGAGGTTAATGGGAATAGACGTGAAATCAAGATGTTTGATAAAGTTAGCAAAGAAAAAAATGAGTTTCTTGGTAAAATTACAACTTATGTGTCAGAAAGCAACCCTAATGAAATAGGATCTTCTATACCGGGAAAGCTTATTAAGATTTCGGTATCAGAAGGAGATGAAGTGAAGGAAGGGCAAGAGGTTGCAATAGTAGAAGCAATGAAGATGGAAACTGTCATAACTTCAAAAGTAAGTGGTGTAGTTGAAAAAATTTATGTGTCAGTTGAAGACTCGTTAGAGAGCAGAGAATTGATAATGATGATAAAATAACGTAAAGAAGCCAGAAAATCTGGCTTCTTTTTTAATAAATTTCGTAATAAGACTTTCATTTGTTAAAAAATTGAATTAAAATGTATATAGGCACGTATGTTTTAAATGGATTGAGGGGATAGATATGAGTGATCAATTAGATAATAAAAAAATTGAAGAACTAGTAAAGAAAATTCAAGGAGTTATATCTACTAAAGTGGTAATAGATGATGAACAAATAGTTGAATTACACTTATTGACAGATAAATCAAGAAATGCAAAACAAATATCTAGAGATATTCAATCTGCATTGGCATCAGAATTAGACATAGAAATTGACCACAAAGTAATCAGCATTGCTCAAATTGAGTTCAATGATGATAGTTACAATAATAAAAGGGTTAAAATCAAAAGTGTATCAAAGATTGTAGAGTCAAATGAATTGATTTGTGAAGTGAAATTGAATCTTGAAGATAAAGTAGTGGTTGGAACTTCCAAGCATAAAAATGTATCTTCTAGAAAAGATTATTCTTTTGTTTCAGCTACAATAAATGCACTAGAAAAGTTATATAATTTTGACGATATGATATTCCTTGAAGGAATTGAAGTAATAGAAAGACATACTTATTCTGTAGTAGTAGTTTTAGTTTCTACTATTTTTGAACAAGAGGAGGTTATGTCAGGATCATCTGTTGTAGAAGATGATCGAGATTTAGCTTTGGTTAAGGCTACCTTAGATGCCGTTAACCGAAGATTGAACATGTTATAAAAGGTTGACGCCTATTTAATTTCCATCTACTTTTTTAAAAAAAAGAAAATAAACGAACAAAAAGCAATATTAAAAAAATAATTTACTTAGCGTAGCGGTTATGCCTGTTGTCTTAGCGAATTGACAGAGAAATTATATAGGAGGGCATAATTGTGAAAAAATTATATGTTTTATTAATGTCTTTAATGTCA
>DAOUQP010000115.1 GCA_030625575.1 Eubacteriales bacterium
ATATATGTAATTGCTTCTTTTTTATTTTTAATTTTATAATCAATAGTATCTCTCTTTAAAAATATATACATCCACATCAAGATTGAAGCAAGAGAAAACCTGCCTGCCAGCATCATGAATTGACCGACTCCTGATGCAAAAACCAACTTCGCTACTGGGGCTGCAGCCCCAAAACCCGCCGCCGAAAGCACGGATAAAAATACTCCTAAGTAAAATTTCTTATTTTTCATAATTACCTTCTTATTTTATTAATAATTTATTCTATTATTTTATCTAATAATTATCTATAATGATTATATAGTATCTTCGAGGTGATGTGTATGTTATTAAATCAAACAGACAAAATTAAATTATTGAACTCTCTTAGAAATGGCGTTCCCACTAATAGTTTATTAGATTATTTGATAACCGGAAGAGATGGGATGATCAAGGAAACAAGCAAAATCTTAGACTACACATCGAGAGGTGTAGGTACATTCAAATTCATTACTGGTGAATATGGAACCGGGAAAACTTTTTTATTGCAATACATGGCAAAATCTGCAATTGAAGAAAACTTTGTTGTATCCAAGTTGACAATCAACAAAGCTTTTAGATTGAACAAACTTGATGATCTCTATTATAATATCATGCACAATTTATACATAAGTCATGATAATTCTGAAAAACAAACAAATTTCGACGATATTTTTTACAAATGGATTCAGCAATTAAAAAGAACCGAGAATGCTGCTTCTATTCAAAGTGAAATAAATCGTGTCATTGAAAACATTTCAAAATTCAATGCTTCTTTCGGAAGAGCCTTTTTAGCCTATATTAAAGCAAGTGTAGCATGTGATACCGAAACCAAAGACGCAGCATCTTCATGGCTCACAGGTGAGAGTAATGTACCTGCGCACTTAAAAGAGAAGTTTCATGTTATTGGAAAAGTCGACAAACTGAATATGCTTGATTTCTTGAAGGCATTTATCAACCTTGTTGAATTCATGGGTTACAAAGGACTTATTGTACTTATCGATGAAGTCGATTTACTAATCGACGAAAGAAGCGATATACGTCTGAGTGGTTATATAAATATAAAGCACTTGTTAGATACTCTTTCAGGAGGGGAATTTGGCAATACAACATTTGTTTTCAGCGCTTCTTCTGTACTGTTTTCAAACGAAGAGAAGGGTATTCATTCTTATGAGGCATTGCATCAGCGAATGTGTAATACCATATCTAAAGAAAGTGGCAATTTAGAAGACTACCGAAACAATCTAATCGAATTAAAAAATTTGAATTTAATTGATTATCAAATTTTGAACAACAAAATCTACAAGCTTTTTTCTTCGGTTTACGATATCCAAATGGATATAACTCTTGAGTCTTTGAGAAATTGGGTGTTTTTACTTTATAAAAAAGAAAATAAAAACTATAAAGATATCACCATAAGAAATTTCATTTCAAGATTAATTGAAATTCTAGATATCATATCTCAAAATCCTAAAAAACATATTTTTAACACCAATATAGAAATGCAACTTAATGGTTCGAAATTATTGTTCAAATCAAAAACCTTACAAAAGGCAGTCAACGACTAAAGCACTCTAAATAAATAGAGTGCTTTCTTTTTATAATTTGCTTTTTAAATAGAAAATCATACTATCCTCAGTATCAAAATCCTTATCGAAAATATTTGCAATACAATATTTTACCACGAGATGATATTCTAGATGAGTCTCTTCATTAAATTCATTTACTCGATTTTCAATACGCTTCATAATCATCTCTGCGCTTTCATATTTACAATCTGGATAAACAATTGTAAATTGATTGCTATCACTTCTAATTATAGTATCTTCTTGTCTAACATCTTCACCTAATATGTTTGATAGAATTTTTACAGCTTGATCTCCTTCAAAATACCCAAATTCATCATTTATTTGGCTATAATTAACTAATTCCATCAATCCTATACTAAATTCTTTTTTACGTCTTTTTGCGTATAAAAAATTTTTAGTCAATATCTCTATTCCAGTTCTAGTATTAAACACCTGCGTCAATTCATCTACTGATGAATATAACTTAAGATCCTTTTCCAATTTCTTTTTCTCTGTAATATTTGTTCCTATATACAGCATTCCTTTTTCATCTTCCGAAGCTAGATTCTTGCTGTTCCAAGCGATATAGACAGTTTCACCTTTTCCATTCATCATTTCACTTTCAAAGTAATTATCTACTCCATATTTATCATCGAATTTTAAATTAAATACATTTGAAACCCAATTATCAACATCTTGATCAACATATTTTTCAATCCAATTGATACCTATGATATCTTCATCGATTTTAAGTATTTCTTTACCCTTATTGTTAATAAACTGGACCTTGGATTCATCATCAAGAACTAACATAATTATATTCGCTTCACTAATATACCGTCCGAGCAACTCATTATTCATGATTATTCCCCCCTCTATTTACTACAATAATACCATTATTCCAATAAAACTAACAAGGCATTCTTATACAATCTTAGTTGTCCATTTTTCTGCATCCCATACTTCATCAACAATAGATTCATAAAAATCAATTTCGTGACTTATCATCAAAATAGAACCTCGATATCCTTTTAACGCTCTTTTAAGTTCTTCTTTTGCATCTATATCCAAATGATTAGTCGGCTCATCCAGCACTAAAAAATTCGATTCTCTATTAATAAGCTTACACAATCTTACCTTTGCTTGCTCTCCTCCGGATAACACCCTTACTTTACTTTCGATATGAATTGTTGTCAGACCACATTTTGCCAAGGCGGCGCGAACTTCAAACTGAGTCAAAGATGGAAATTCAGCCCAAATTTCTTCAATGCAGGTTCTATCTCCATCGCCTGCAAATTCTTGTTCAAAATATCCAATATGCAGATAATCTCCCAATTCAACCAAGCCGTCTTTAGGTTTTACTTCGCCTAAAATACTTCTTAATAAAGTCGTCTTGCCTATACCATTTGCTCCTCTAATGGCAATTTTTTGACCTCTCTCCATAGCAATGTTGAGTTTGTCAGATAATGGCTCATCATAACCAATTATTAAATCTTTCGCAGAAAAAAGTTCTTTTCCCGATGTTCTTGCCTCTTTTATAATAAAAACCGGCTTCGGTTTTTCTCGATCTAGTTCAATAATATCCATTTTATCAAGTTTTTTCTGTCTGGACATGGCCATGTTTCTCGTCGCTATTCTGGCTTTGTTTCTTTGGACAAAATCTTTTAACTTATCGATTTCTTGCTGTTGTCTTTTATATGCCGATTCTGTTTGTTTTTTGCGAGCATCGTGCAACAATTTAAATTCTTCATAATCACCGACATATCTTGTCAATTTGCCGTTTTCCATATTATATACAAGATTGATGACACTATTTAAAAATGCCATATCATGTGAAATCAAAACAAAAGCATTTTCATATTCAAGTAAATATCTTTTCAACCATTCGATATGTTGTTCATCTAAAAAGTTGGTAGGCTCATCTAACAGCAGAATATCAGGCTTCTCCAACAATAATTTCCCAAGTAAAATTTTAGTCCTCTGACCACCGCTAAGTTCAGCGACGTCATTTTCAAGACCAATATCAAAAAGTCCGAGTCCTCTGGCTACTTCATCTATTTTGGCGTCGATCATATAAAAATCATTATGATCTAGAATATCTTGAATATCACCAAAATCAATTAGCTGAACCTCTAATTCCTCAGGAGTGGACGTTCCCATCGATTCACATATCTCATTCATTTCTTTTTCTAATTCAAAGAGATATTTAAAAGCTGTCCTTAAAATTTCTCGTACACTTTTTCCCTTTTCTAAACTGGTATGCTGATCAAGGTAACCTACTCTTACCCTTTTAGACCATTCAACTTTACCTTCATCAGGTTCAAGTTTGCCAGTCACTATATTCATGAAGGTGGATTTACCTTCTCCGTTTGCACCTATTAATCCAATATGTTCACCCTTTAACAATCTAAAAGATACATCTTCAAAAATTGTTCTCGCACCAAAACC
The DNA here is from genome assembly GCA_030625575.1 of Eubacteriales bacterium. Taxonomy (GTDB): domain Bacteria; phylum Bacillota; class Clostridia; order Peptostreptococcales; family Acidaminobacteraceae; genus DAOURC01. Next base: position 4,032 of record DAOUQP010000115.1, read on the forward strand.
ATGGCTTAAATTCTCTACATTTAATATACTCATATTTCACTCCAATTTCTAATTTCATCAGTACTTATAATATCATCATATCAATGAGTCATCAATAAAATTTATCACAATTTCAGTTCGAACTTCAACTTATTTATAAATTCAATAAAACTTACTTAAAATAAGCAAAAATGATAACAATTAAATATGCTATACTATGGGCAATAAGAGAAATTCATAGAGGTGTAAAATGAGAAAAGAATATATAAAAATGTTTGAAACATATGTAGATGATGTAATCAAAGCATATGATTCAAAAGGAATCGCAATTGCAATATTTGATAAAGACAGCACTCTATATGAAAAGTATATAGGATATAGCAACATTGAAAAGAAGACACCGATTAATGAGGATACAATCTTTGGAATTGCATCTATTACAAAATCATTTACGAGTCTTGGAGTGATGAAGCTTCAAGAAGATGAAATTATTGATGTAAATAAAAATGTTACTGAGTATATTGATGACTTGAAGTGCTCTGAAAATCACAATCCTACACTTTCGCATTTGTTGAGCCATAGTGCAGGCTACTTGCCTCAAAAGAGACTTTTAATTAGTGAATTTGCAAAATCGTTGGATTTAGATTATGAAAAAGACAATTATTCAACAAATGATGAAATCGCTCAAAATGGAATCAAAGAAATAATATCTCAACTGAACAGCATGGAAGCTTATACTGGTAAACCAGGAATCCGAATGAGCTATAGTAATGAGAGCTTTGGACTGCTAACTGAAATTATCAGAAAGTTTGGCAATGAAAAGTCATGCTGCGATTATATTCAAAAAAATATAATCAATCCGTTAGGAATGAATAGGACATTTTTTGATTTTAATAGAGCTGATAAAGAAACGAACATCTCAACTCTCTATTATCAAAACGAAGGCAAAATTCAATCAACAAACGATTTTATGCATATGGGTTATGTCCTGATGGGTGGAGGCGGATTAAAGTCTTCAGTTTCTGATATGATGAAGTACACTAGGATGTTTTTAAATAGCGGCAAAGGAAATACAAATCAAATTGTACAATCGGATAGTATTGAAGAGATGTTGAAGCCAAGAGTCGAATGCAAATATAAAGAACACTATGGATATGGTCTTTCTCTTGGTGAAATAGATGACATTTCATATTCGGGTCATAGTGGAGGTCTTACTGGGGTTTCCAGTTATTTTGCTTTTTCCAATCAGGCAAACAAGGGAGTGATCGTTCTTTGTAATACTAGCGGTGTACCTGCATCAGCAATCGGTTTGGCTGCATTAAGATTATCATTTGATAAGATTCCAGTAAAAAACATGAATGATAGTAAGGAAACAACTTGGTCAAGAGAAACTATTGAGAATACAATTGGAATGTATTCAAGTGAAGAAGGAACAAATATTGAAATTTTAGATTTGGACAGTTCTATTAAACTGATTATCGATGGAGAAACTTTTAGCGTTAAAACGATCAGTGATGATTTGGTATTCATAAAAAATAAACTTATCGAAAGTCCCAGCAGAATAATAAGAGATGAAAATAATGTTGCAACTGCAATATACTCTGGCTTTAGAATGATACAAAGAAAAGAATAAATCTGTAATTGACTTATAATAGTTGGAGACTGTAGTATCAATTCTATCAATTGTCTTTTTTAGATAGGAATAAGACTTTTATTTCAAAAACATGAAAATCACTGTTTAGATTCATTTTCTAAACAGTGATTTTTCTATAATTTTATTGCTTTATACATGTTTTCTTATTCAACTGTAACAGATTTCGCCAGATTTCTAGGCTTATCCACATCATTTCCTCTTGCTAAAGAAGTATAATACGCAAATAATTGCATAGGAATCACACTGAGTATCGGTGCTAATTCATCCATTGTATCAGGAATGAAAACAACTTCATCCGCTACCTTCTCTATCTCTTTATTGGATTCTTGAGCAATAGCTACAACATGAGCCCCTCTAGCTTTAACCTCTTTGATATTTGAAAGAATCTTGCCAAATAGTCTATTTTGAGTTGCTAAAGTAATCACTAATGTATCATCTTCTACCAAAGCTATTGTACCGTGTTTAAGTTCACCCGCTTGAATTGCAAACGAATTGATATA
>DAOUQP010000104.1 GCA_030625575.1 Eubacteriales bacterium
CTATAAAACTTAAGAATAATTGGTCCACATTTAAGAAGGTCGTATATGGATACATCTTCATTCAACTCATTCTTCAAAACTATATTCGGCACCTTATCTCCGACCTTAAGTGCTCTCTCTATAATTCCTGACTTTATTAGCTTTTCAGTAAATATAGAAAAATATTTTATAACAACCTTAGGATATTTCATTTTTTCTTTATTCAGCTCTTCTAATAAACCCATGCGTCCTCCTATTATTTATTATAACCCATCGTAATATCTCCTCTTTAAAATCTAAAAGTGGATTAATTAAAAATATTAATCAAAATGGTATCTCATCATCATAATCGCAAATATGCTCTTTACTAACAATCTCTTCTTCTGGAATCCCAAAAGGTACACCCGAATCAGTAAATCCAGCAACATACTCTAGCCCATATATACCTGCAATATATTTTTCATACTCTTCTTCAGTCCATATATCATCACTTTTACGCTTTTTGTTTTTCTTGTTTCTCTTCTTTTTACTCATTCATTTCTCCCTATTCACTTTATTAAATCAAGCATATATGATATTAATTTCTCATTATAAATATTTATTTCAACATAAATTCGGTTTATAGAATTTATATATTTTAGGGTTCTCCGTGATTAGTTGAACTATAAAATAATGCAGCACCTTGCAACTGAAAAGTGTAACACTATAACTATTAAAGTATCATAAGCATAATCTGCTCAATAATTTCATCAAACGGTCTAATACTATCTAAGATAACTTCACTATTCAATGGACTAATTTCATATCTTGCATAATGATTAGTCGCTTCCTCTATAGTCTGGAAAGTTTGATTCGGTTTTGGATTTATACACCGTTCTTCAATTCTTTTTTGCCAAACATCTTGATTGCTACAATCACATAAATAGTAGTACACTTGAGTATCTGCCATTTGAACCTTAGATAAAAACATTTCAAAATATGGTGAATGTGACAACCCAATGTCAACTATTGCATTACTTTTTGCATCAATGTATTTCTGTAGAGTCTCGACTAGGATATCATAAGATAAGCTATTAGCAACGTCTACACTTACTTTGTTTTTAAGTAATATATCAAATATATCATCTTTCCTTATTATAGGCATTTTTCTTCTTAAACTTATTTCATCAGCTATCATTGATTTCCCAGTTGCCGCTTTACCTCTTAAAAAAATTATCATAATTTCTCCCTATATCGCGTTTCATTTGCTCATAATGCGGTTCCCCTTTGTTGCCTAAATTGATAATTATTAAAAAAGAGATGCCAATAATCATCTCTAGCTTTACTTCCTGAAAAAGGAAATACACTCAATCGCATAATATCATGCTCAAATTTATCCATCAAACTTACTGCTGCATCATTATTATGGAGTTCTCTTGAAATATAATCGTATATTTTATCTAAGTCTTCATATGCAATAGGAGTAAGTTTGACTCCATATTTATTTTCTATCATATTTCTTCCTTAATGTTTTCAATGACTCTTCAGCGTCTAGCATGTTCTCACCGTAGCCTACCTGTTCTTCCGCTACTTTTAACTCACTATATAATTCAATCTGAGCTAAAGTTTTTTCATAAGTTTCGATACTCATAATAACCATATCTCCATACCCATTCTTTGTAATGAATATTGGCTCATTTGAATCATGACATAGATTTGAAATTTCAGTAGTATTTCTCAAATCCTTTATTGGTCTAATCTGTGGCATAGCGCACCTCCTATAACGTTATTATTGCGTAATTATGTTATATTAAACAGCGAGTGAATATCTTTAAAAATCTGTTTCAGAATTTTGTAGACATTCATTTCTCATTATACTTATTTAGTTCAATACAAATTCGGCTTATAAAATCTATTTATGGTATGGTTCTCCTTTATTGACTAAAATGATAATTGGTTATGATGTCAGATTTAGCACCCTTTCAATATTACTACTCATAAGTTATGATGTGTTCTACTGTATTGGGTAGATTGAAAAGCTTTTCCCTATAAAATGTCGGGTAAGCCTTATATGAATTCAACTCTGCAATTGGCAACCAATTCATATGCTCTTTTACACCTTGTGTGTAGCTATTCCCGTTTAGCTTCTGTGTTCCTCTTGATTTCATCAAAAAATATAATGAAATTTCATGACAATCATAACCTTCTAAAGATCCGTTTCCTGTGAAAAAATTTTCATGTATGAAAGCTAATCGATCTATATCATAATGTATACCTGTTTCTTCAAAAACTTCTCTTACGACTGCATCTTCTGCTTTTTCACCGATGTGTACCCCTCCACCAATAGAATAATAATAATCATCCAACTCATTTTTTGCTAATAAAACCAAATCATTTTCTATAATAATGGCTGCTGCTCGATATCTAAACCATTTATTACCCTTACTAAATCCACAATCAAAATCCATATTCCTCATCCTTTCTTAGAATATTTAACTTCACTAATGGTTAATAATCTTTATGAAATCTAAAACAATTCAGCCAAACGTACCTCAAGCAATTCTATAGTATCTAAAAAATTGATTGCACCTACGTATGAATTTTTATCACAGTACAATTTCCACAAATTTTTCATTTCATCAGATTTTCGAATCTGATCAATAATTTCTGATCTTATTTCGAGTAAATCCATTGATTCTCTATTCAAAAAAGTATTGTTGATTGCTTTTTTGAAAATATCCCGTTCGATATCAGTTTTTTTTAACATCAATAGCATATAGACATCATAATAGTCACGCATTCTCGTGTTAAGTGTTCCTCGGGTAATAATAGTCTCAATTTTTTCTGCTAATATCGATTCAATATTATAAGTTTTGATTTCAATTGTTCCTTTTTCAATAAGTTTCTTATATTGATAGCTGATTTGTTCTGGAGTAATAACATCACCTGTTGAGATATCAATACTTAGACTTTGTTTTATTTTCCCAAAATTTGCGATAATCCTTATTCTATAACCATAGTATTCATCTATTTGTCTAATTTCTCTTATATCCACAAACTCAAATCTTATTTCATCGTCCATATTAATTTCTAAAATGTCTTTTATCATTTCTATGACTTTAGTTTCTTATACTAGCATGTTCTTTATAGACGCATCCATATCCATTGTGGTTCTCTTCTCAATACCTATAAGAGAGGATATTAATAATCCACCTTTCAAAATGATATCATCCTTATAGTCGCTCAATGATATCCTAACTAGCAATCTCTCCAGAAAATAATTCTACAAAAGTAAATGAGATGGTATATTTCTCTGTCTTGATAAATTTCTTATTCTAGATCTTAATGCCGCATCATTCATATCAATATCTCTAATTTTTTTCTGACCTTTTTCTCTATACCCATTTTAGATGCATAAATCATTAATTTGGATAATTTTCCATTTTCGATATATCTTCTTATTGCTTGATTAACAACATACGAATCCATTTTCGTGTCACTCTTTATAATGTCGCATATCGTTCGTTCTATATTATAAACTGGTATTTTATTTCCCATTTCCGTTTCTTTTATCTCTACCCCAAGAGAAAGGATAGATTTATCAACATATTTAAATTGGACTTTAAACTCTTCTTTTTTTTCAACCTTATAGTTCCTATAGACAGTCATAACATGAATTTCTGGTTTTCTGTCTGATAATCCATGAAGGTATAATGCACTTTCATGTGAAAATACACCAGTTTTATATATATTATGCAAAATATACATTATATCATCCAATTCATCGTTAATACTATAAAGACCTCTAGAAACTCTTATCAAGTCACCATTTTTAACAAATCTGCTGATTGATGATTTCGATATTCCAATATTAAGCAGTCTTTTTGTAGAAATATATGTGTTTTTACCTATCGCTTGTTGGATTTTTTGAATCAACATCTATTCACCTAAACTTTCACACGTATTTATTACCGTTTTTCATTCGTTTTCCCCCTTATTTTACCACAAGAAAAAAGAACTTGCAAACGGTTATTTTATTATTTTTCCGTTTATAAGTTCTCTTCAGTTTGATTCTAGACTTTATTTATGGTACGGTTCACCTTTGTTGACTAAAATGATAATCTCCTTTACCTACACACATAGTTCAGCTTACTGTTATTAATTATAAATTTACTATTATTCTTACTTGTTATAAAATTCAGCATAGCATTATTAAAACAAATAGATCCAACGTTGATATTTACTTCAGCATTTTCCTACACTAATTAATGATACTTTAAGCTCTACCACAGTCTTCACATGTATTGAGTATAAAGAACCTCTACCTCGTAATTTCATTTCGTAGATTGGTAACCCATTATCTACCCCATAGTATGTTTGAATTTGACAGAACCTATTCAATAACAAGCCTAGCGATCTCATTAATTGCATCCAAACAATCTTGAAATTTAATACTTATTGCATAAGCATAACTTTTCCGATATTTTTCCCAAAGTTCCTTAAGTTCTTCACTTTCCATTATACCTCTAAGTATATCATCATGCATTTCAAATATATACTCGGTTTGTCTAGCTATAACCGTGCTCTTGAATGCCGCTCTTGCTATTTCAATATCGATCTTCTCCATCTGTATTTTATGTATCATAAAGATATCATAATAATCTTTCATTCTTGTATTCGCTTCACCTCTAGAATAGACTGTTTCAATTTTTTCAGCAAGAACCGTTTCAATATTATAAACCTTCAACTGTATAACTTTATCTGTCAATAAAGTGTTATAATTCAGCAGGACTTCTTTAGGTGTAATTTTGTCCCCTGTAGAAAGATCTAGATGCAAAAACTGAGTAATCTTCTCTTTTCTCCCTTCAAAGAATACTCTGTACCCTTGGTATTCACTCCCATCCATTATTTGTTCAATTCTGTCAAATATGAAACTGCATCCATCTCCTATCTCTATAGCTATAATTGATTCGAATAATTTAACAGCCGAATTTTGATCGAGATTATAATTCTTCAATGCGACATCCAAATCCATCGTACTCCTTGATTCTACACCAAACAATGCGACAATTAACATGCCACCTTTAATGATTATATTATCCTTAAATTCACTCTTTGTTACACGAAGTAAAAATTGATCCATAAAATATATTTGCATTAGAGCCTGCGGATTAATTGCATTCTTTTTTGACAAATTTCGAATTCTAGCTTTCACAGCTTCTGCATTCATAATAATACTCCGATTTTAGCTGACATTTTTTTACTAATACTCATTTTTTTTGCATACAACATAAGTATCGCCAAACGATTCTTGTTTTCTTTAATATACTTTCTTAGAGCTTTATTTACAATTTCAGCATCCATACTTCTTTCGCTTCTCACAACATCACAAATCGTTCGTTCAAGATTGTAAACATTGATCAGATTCCCATAATTAGACTTCATAACTATTAATCCATATTCATGAAGTTCTTTATTTACATATCTAATTCTAAGATTTCGTCCTTTAAGCCTACTGGTACCATAATGTTTCGGAATCGTCACCGATATCTTTTCAGGAGTTCTCTCAGAATATCCATGGTGATAAAGGGCACTTTCGTGAGAAATAATACACTTCTTGAACTTCTGCTGCAATATATACTCTGTATCTGGAATATCACTACTAATAATATAAACCCCTTGACTGCTTCTATTGATTTTCCCATCATGAATCAACGCTCTAAGCATCGAATCATTTATCCCCAGTTCAAGAGTCTCTACTCTTTTAAATGGTCTCCCGAGATTCTTTATTTTTTTATATGCCTCTTCTCTTCGCATTCACACACCCCACATACTTCGTGCTCAGATTTGTTATACAGTACGCTTGTTTTATGTTTTAATTATATCACGCAATAATTATATCTGCAAATTGCGTGCTCATATATACACAATAGTACGCTCATTTTGTTTCTGGTATTAATTCAATAAAAAAACTGCTCAGCACTCGAACTTAAATTAATAAGTCCATATAGTCATAACAGGATAGTTTAACTTCATTTATGGTACGGTTCAACGTATCATAGCAAGGGATATACGTAAAAGGAGATAGTGCTTGCACTATCTCCTTTTCTCATCTAATATAATATCCTCTTGGCTAAATAACCAAGCACCTTCTGTGTTTTTTACATACCCCAAAATATTATTGTAAAACAAAAAGAATTCCCAATCGGGAATTCTTTTTTATAATCTGAATAACGTCCTCTCGACTAATAAGTCGAGCACTATCTGTAATTACATGATATTACTACTCACAATTTTTGTCAATATTTTCTGTAAAAGTTTTTGAAAAAGTTTTTAATTATTTTTCAAGTTTTTCTTCAACATTTCTAATTCTTGAGTTAATTGTTCATTTTCTTTAGTTAGTTTGTTAATATTACTATCTTTCTTCTGTCCCTCTAAATTAAGCTCTCTAATTTTTTGATTACTTCTGTCTAACTTGATTTTAACATCAAACAAACCCAAAGATTTCAATAAAGCATTATTCACCTTTTTCTTTTCACTGCTACTTAATCTAGTTATTTTCCCTCTGATTCTACCTTTTGAAACTACTCTTATTTGTCCGCAGTCGATGGTTCCAGTCACATCAGAATTATCACCTCTGGAAAATTCAACAGCTATTGGAAGCCTAATTGTTGCATTTGTGATTGGTGCTATTAGAGTCGTTGGTGCGTTTTCATTACCTTTCTGATTTTGAATAATAACACAAGGTCTTAATTTTGACTCTTCACTACCCAAATTTTCCCCTAATTCAACCCAATAGATTTCATCTCTAAATATTAGCTGATTCCTTTTATCTATACACTTTTGGAGATAATCATATTTATTTGATGACCATTCTAATAGACTAAACGGCTTCTCTGCTTCATATCCTCGATATGATGTTCTTGCTTTTGTATCTAAGCTATCTAATACAGTTTTTATATGTGGCAAGCCTTTCACCTCCTTACTATATATCAATACTCTATATTTTACATCACCTATACATGAATTGGAATAACATTCCTATAATCTACTATATATCGAATTTTTTATTACTTTAATCAAATATAATAATAATAATATTATTATTTCTCTTATCATTTTTATTTATATTAAGAGGCAGTTCATTTACTTTGTTTATTTGTATATTGCTTATATTGATTAGACCCATGGACTACTCAGAAGATAAAAAAGTTGTTCTTATATCAATTGAGGACATAATACAGGCACATCAACAGGTTTTAGGAGCAGTAAGCGAAATGGAACGTCATACCATTGTTTCTAACGCAAGAACTGGAATGAAGAAGAGAGCCGAATCAGGCTTATGGG
>DAOUQP010000040.1 GCA_030625575.1 Eubacteriales bacterium
AGTCGTTGCTTAAATTAACAGAAACAAATTTAACATGAATGTTTTTTAATTGGTGCTGATCTTTATAGTGTTATCCTAATTTAGAAATGTATTTGTTATCTGTTTTAAAAGATTTAAGGAAAATAAATTTAGGAGGTACTATATATGAATGGTACAGTAAAATGGTTCAACTCAGACAAAGGATTCGGTTTTATCACAGGAGACGACGGAAATGATGTATTTGCACATTATTCTCAAATCAACTCAGGCGGATTCAAAACTTTAGAAGAAGGCCAAAAGGTTTCTTTCGAAGTAGCTCAAGGTCCTAAAGGTCCTCAAGCAGAAAATATTACAGTTATTGGATAGTAAATATTTTAGCCTTATGCTAGTGATAGCATAGGGTTTTTTTATTGTAAAAAAGGAGGTTTGCATTTTGTCTGGAAATAAAAGAGATAATATAAAAATAGGTAAGAAAGTTATGGTTGTTCAAAAAAATGATCAACGTTCTGGAAAATTAACAGAAGGTATAGTTCAAAGGATTCTTACAAATTCACAAAATCATCCTCATGGAATCAAGGTAATGCTTGAAAGTGGTATTGTAGGTAGAGTAAAAGAATTAATATAGATAGTTATAAGTGGTGCCTTTGAAGGTACCATTTTTTTTATTCACAGGTTTGCTGTTGTTATAAATAGATGGTTGTGATATTATATCTGATAAATACGAGTGTGCGTCGTGCATGGACAGAAGAAGGGATGATAATATTGGGAAAACAGAGAATCGGAATACTAGGTATGGGAACTGTTGCTAAAGGTTTTTGTAAAACTTATTTTATGAATAAAAATGAAATTGATAATAAAATTGATGCAAGTTTGGATATCGAGAAAGTTCTTGTTAAAGACATTGATAAAAAAAGAGATGTTGATTTACCGCATTCGGTTTATGTCGATGATTTTAATGATTTTAACTTAGAAGAGTTGGACATTATAATTGAACTGATCGGTGGTGTTGATCCTGCATTTGAATATATAAAAAAATCACTGGAAAGTGGTTGTCATGTAATAACGGCAAATAAGGAATTGATGGCTAAAAGAGGCAGTGAATTATTAAAAATTGCAAAGAATAATAATGTTCTTATTAGATATGAAGCAAGTGTAGGAGGGGGTATTCCTCTTATAAGTACAATCAACGATGCTTTGGTTTCTAATAAAATTGTGAGAATGATGGGAATACTTAATGGTACTACTAATTATATTCTAACTAAGATGACAAAAGAGAGAATTGAATTTGATGTAGCGTTGAAACAAGCACAAGAACTCGGCTTCGCAGAGGCGGATCCTACTGCTGATGTAGATGGTTTTGATGCATCTTATAAACTGGCTATTCTTTCAAAGGATGCCTTTGGAGTAATTCCAGAACCAGAAGAGATTTTGAAACAAGGAATTAGAAATATCTCGATTGAGGATATTAAATATGGTCTTGAACTCGGTTATAAAATAAAGCTGTTGGCTATTGGAGAACGTAACAACGAGCATGTTGAATTAAGTGTGGAACCGGCTTTAATACCAATAGATCATCCTATTGCATCAGTCAACAACGAATACAATGCTTTATTTATTGAAGGAAATTCAATAGGTGAAGTCATGCTGTTTGGAAAAGGCGCTGGAGCTATGCCTACAGGAAGTGCAGTGTTAGCGGATGTAATAGATGTTATCAAAAAAAACAAAGATTATATGGGCAACAACAACGCTAAAAATATTATTGTGAAAAATATTGGATTAAGTGCTTATTATGTTAGAATGGAAGTACTGGATATGCCGGGAGTATTGGGGAAAATAGCGGTTGCGTTCGGTGATTATGGAATTAGTCTTGACTCTGTAGTTCAAAGAGCTAGAGGGGGACGATTTGCTCCGCTGATTTTTATTACCCATGAAATTGAGCGAATGAAATTAAATGATGCATTAAAGACAATCGAGAACAAAGAATATGTGACTGAGATTCAATCGATAATCAAAGTTGTTAAGTAAAGTGGGGGATTCTATTGAAATATTTTAGTACTAGAAATTCTTCAAAGAAAGTTAGTTCTATTGAAGCAATTTTAAAAGGGCTTGCAGATGATGGCGGTTTATATGTACCAGAATCAATACCGGAAATTGATATTGATTTATTAGAAGGAAAAAACTATAAAGAAATTGCATTGGAAATATTTAGACTCTATCTAACTGATTTTACTGAGGTTCAGCTAAAAAACATGATTGAATCGGCATACTCGGATCAGTTTGATATTGAGAATTTAGTAGATGTAAAGAAGGTAGATAAACAATCAATTCTTGAGTTGTTTCATGGACCGACTTTAGCTTTTAAAGATATGGCTTTATCCATCTTGCCATATTTTATGGTTGAGGCAAAAAAAATAAAGAATGTTAATGAAAAAACCATTATTTTGACAGCGACTTCAGGAGATACTGGTAAAGCCGCCCTTGAAGGATTTAAAGATGTACCTGGGATAGAAATTATCGTCTTTTATCCAAATGAAGGTGTTAGTGATATTCAAAAGCTGCAGATGTTGACTACAGAGGGAGTCAACACTCATGTAGTGGCTATAAACGGCAATTTTGACGATGCTCAAAGGTCGGTTAAAGAGGCTTTTTCTAACTTGAAACTTAGAGAATTGTTGAAAGAAGATAGTTTTGTATTTTCTTCTGCTAATTCAATTAACATAGGCAGGTTGATTCCTCAAATAGTCTATTATTTTTACGCATATTTAGAAATGATTAAACAAGGTAGTATTTATAAGGGAGATTCTATTAAAATATCAGTACCTACTGGTAATTATGGGAATATTTTAGCTGCATATTATGCAAAAGAAATGGGACTTCCTGTTGAAAAATTAATATGTGCATCAAATGAAAATAATATTTTAACCGATTTTATCAATACGGGGCAATATGATACTAATAGAGATTTTGTGAAAACCATATCGCCTTCAATGGATATTTTGGTATCTTCAAATTTAGAGAGATTCATATATCAAATTTCTAATGGAAATGAACAGTTGATTAGAGACAAAATGAATGACCTTAAAGAAAACAAGAAGTTTGAAATTGAAAAAGAATTGGTTGATACGATTAAGAAAATTATGATTGCTGATTATGTAACTGAAGAAGAGACACTGAAAACGATAAAAACTTGTTTTGAAAAGACGGGTTATTTATTAGATCCTCATACTGCTGTGGCATATAGTGTTTCTGAAAATATTGGAGAGAATATTCTGGTTGTATCTACAGCGAGCCCGTATAAGTTTGGAGATTCAATATTAAAAGGGCTTGATATAAATACTGATGAACTCGATGTAGAAGATATTAATTTTAAAATTTCGCAGTTATGTAAAAAATCAATACCAAAATCATTAGTAAATATCAGTGAAAAAGAGATTAAACACCATAGAGTATGTGGTATAAATGAGATAGAGAAAACAATTAAAGAAATATTAAAGGTGGGAAGTAAAAATGATTAAAGTAAAAGTGCCGGCAACTAGTGCAAATATTGGATCAGGATTTGATACTTTAGGAATGGCTCTAAGTATCAATAATGTAATTACTTTTAAGGAAATTGAATCCGGTGTAGTATTTGAGGATATCGATGAAGAATATGCAGATGAAAATAATTTAATATACAGAGCAATGTTAGCTACATGGAAATATTTAAATATGGAACCTAAAGGAGTTTCAATCAGCGCTGAGGAAAACATACCGATTTCAAGAGGATTAGGTTCAAGTGCTGCTTGTATAATTGGTGGTATTCTAGGTGCTATGACAATGGTGGATAAGAATTTGGCTAATGGTCAAATACTTAAGATAGCTATGAGTATTGAAGGACATCCTGATAATATCACTCCAGCTCTTATAGGTGGATTAACAATTGCTACTACTGTAAATAACAAAATTGAATTTATGAAATTGGACATTAAAGATCAATATGATTTTTATGCTTTCATTCCTCCTTTCAAAATTTCAACAGAAGAAGCTAGAAAAATATTACCTAAGACTATTCCATTAGAAGATGCAGTTCATAATGTATCTCGTGCCGCTATGCTTGTTGGAACATTAATGTCTGGTAGACAAGAATTTTTAAAAGTAGCTTTAGAGGATAAATTGCATCAACCTTATAGAAGTAAATTGATTGACGGTTATGATGAATTAATCGAATATCTAAAGGAACTTAAATTGTTGGGTCATTTTATTAGTGGGGCAGGTCCAACTGTTATAGGAATGGCTGAAAGAGATCAAAATCTAGGGGAGTTGTCTTTTAGAGATTGGGAAATAGTGAAATTGAATATTGATCATGAAGGAGCTAAAATTATAAAAAGTGTATAATCATTAAATACTGAGGTTGGGACCCTCGGTATTTTGAATGTAAATTAGTATGCAATAGATATGAATTTATAAGTCTCGTATTTGCGAGGCTTTTTTGCTTGATTTTATTAAATATTTTGCTATGATAGATAAGTTGAATTATTTTGAGAGGAGCTAAGTTATGAGAAAAAAACTTAATGAATATATATGGATTACTATAGGAGTATTGATACTTTCTTTTGGATTGCTGTGGTTTTTGTTTCCATCGAATCTTGCGGTCGGAGGGTTGACAGGATTTGTTATGGTTATAAATCATTATTTTCCAATGATTCCAAGAGGAATTCTCTTGTTGATTTTTAATGTTGTTTTATTGATTTTAGGATTTATATTGATAGGAAAAGAATTTGGAGCTAAAACAATTTATTCGAGTTTTACCTTATCTGCTATAATTACGATTTTTGAAAAATTCTTGCCAGTAACTAAACCAATAGTAGATGATGTTTTTTTAAATCTTTTTTTTGGTATACTGATAGGGGGGATAGGAATCGGGATTGTCTTTTATCAAAATGCCTCTACAGGCGGAACGGATATTATCGCTAGAATTATCAATAAGTATTATAGCGTCGATATGGGAAAATCTCTTCTAATGGCGGATTTCATTGTCGTTCTGGGGGCGATATTTGCCTTTGGAGTCGAACTTGGACTTTATGCTATGCTCGGCATAATACTTAACTCAATAGTGATTGATAACATCATTGAGGGCTTCAATAGCAAGCACTTGATAACAATAGTCAGTAATCACACAGATGAAATTAAAGAGTTCATTATTAAAGATGTTAGCCGAGGTTTAACGGTATATGAAGCAAAAGGCGGGTATACTGAAAGAGATATTAAAGTTTTAAATGCTGTAATGAGTAAAAGAGATTTCATTAAACTAAAGAAATATATTATGGTAATAGATCCAAATGCTTTCTTCACAGTAAGCATAGTAAGAGAAGTTTTTGGTCATGGTTTTAAATTTTTATCAGAAAGTTAAGAGCTCTAATATTCCATCCTTTAAAGGTTAGAGATTAGGACTCTACAATTTATTTTATAAAGGTGGAATTTGATGTCTGATATATTTGATGAGTTCATAGTGAAAGATTTGAAATTAAAGAATCGAGTTGTAATGCCTCCTATGTGCATGTATTCTTCTGACGAGACTGGAAAAGTAATGGATTTTCACATTTGTCACTACAATGCCAGAGCTGTCGGAGGAACAGGATTAATTATTGTTGAAGCTACAGCAGTTGAAAAGAGAGGAAGAATTTCAGCTAATGACCTAGGCCTTTGGGATGATTCTCAGATTGAAGGTATGAAAAGAATAGTTGATGAAGTACATCTTTATGGTGCGAAAATAGGAGTTCAACTGGCTCATGCCGGGAGAAAAAATGAAACTGATGAAGATGTTATAGCTCCAAGTCCTATTATGTTTAACTTTAAATATTCTCTTCCGAGAGAGATGACTCTTGAAGATGTCGATGTAGTTGTTGAAGCGTTTGGACAAAGTGCTAGAAGAGCTAAAGAAGCAGGTTTTGATTTTATTGAAATTCACGGTGCGCATGGTTATTTGGTTAATGAATTTTTATCGCCGTTATGCAATGAAAGAAAAGACGAATACGGCGGAAGGGTTAAAAATCAAATTCGTATATTAAAGCAAATTATTAAAAGAGTCAGACAAGAATGGCCAGATGAAAAACCGCTCGGTCTAAGAGTATCCGCTTACGAATACGATGCTCATGGAAATAAACCTGAAGATATCAGTTTTATGATCAACATGTTGAAAGATTATGGTATTGATATAATCAATGTCAGTTCTGGTGGAGTTATCGATTGCAAGATTGATGCTTTTCCAGGTTATCAAATTGCCTATGGAACGGAAGTTAAAAAAAAGACCAATCTGCCTGTAATTGTTGGCGGCTTATTGGAACATCATCATATGGCCAATGAAATTGTGAAAAACGGCAGAGGGGATCTTGTTTATCTAGGGAGAGAGCTTCTAAGAAATCCTTATTGGGTACTGCAGGCGGCGAGAAAATTGGAATATGATTATAAAGAGTGGCCAAAACAATATGAAAGAGCGAAGTGATTAATTGATAATTGTTATCAAATGTGATATTATGCACTGACTAGATATTATAGGAGGCCTTTCGTGGAAAAAATAGGTTATGTCATTGGAGAAAAAGATGGCAAAGTCATATTGGATGTCAGAAAAACAGGTTCATGTGGAGATAAGTGCAAGACTTGCCAATCACATTGTGAAGTTCCTAGTGTACGTGTTGAAATAGATAACAAACTTATGGCTAAAAGAGGGGATTTTGTTGAAGTGGGAGTGAATTCAAAAAATCTCATTAAATCTTCTTTTGTGATATATACAATACCGCTTGTTATACTAATCATCAGTTTGAGTTTGTCTATAAATTATTTTGAATCGAGAGGTTATGCTAATTTTGAACTTTATGGATTGATAGTGGGTTTTTCAACCTTGGCGTTGACTTATGTGGCTATTAGAAAAATTACTGATAAACTTAATAAAGATAAACCGTCTATTGTAGAAATGAAGAAAATCTTATAGTAGATATTACGCTTTTGGTATCAACCATAAACAAGTATTGAAAACTTGTTTATGGTTGATTTTTTTTAATAATAGAGTATTTCTACAACCGATTCATAAAGAGTGCTGTATTTGATATAGAAACCTTCGTATTCGGGATGGTTTTTAAAACCATATTGGAACACATAGTATTCTACTGCTTGCTGATCGAATATATATTCGAATTTCGAGTCGATCAATTCATAGTCGGATGAGGCGAGCGGTGTTGTTTTTATAAATACTTCTACATCATTTAGACAACTATCTTCACTTGCAGGGACTTCTTTAGATTCACCATTTGCATATGACCAATCATTTATTCTAAACATTTTGAAACCATCTTTTAAAACACTTACATCAAAATCGCTCTCGTGGTATACCATCCAGTAATGTCCCATGTCAATAACCATGTTGTTTTGGGTCGATAAATAATCATAATTAAAATACGATTCTATTTCAGGAACCAATTCAGTTGTAAATCTATTATAATCGAAATCCAAGGTCATCATTTCATAGAATTGTGGTACGAATAGATTGTGAAGATTGATGCTGAACCTAGAATGTTCATAATATCCGATTTCTGAGACAATATCATCAGTATCCACTAGTATCGATAAAGCACCTTCGTTGAACTCTACATAATATACATAACGTTCTGTTGAATATTCTTTGATCAACTGGTAATCATCAAGGATATCAAGGCTATTCATAACATCATAAATATTCTGATGTTTGTATTGATTTAAATCTGTGCCGGCATCAAAAATATTTTTTTTGTGCGGTGATTTTGTTTGAACAGCATACTGCGTATCATACAAATCCATAGAAGCTACTCCTGTGAATTCATCTATCATGATTTTAACAATGCCATCTTTATTGAATACAACCTTAAGTGCAGAACTTTCTTCATCTGAGTCGATAGTGTAAATTGCTTCAGTGGCATGAACTTCATTCAACTTACCATCATAAACATATTTAGTTACGAGATATGGATTGTTCAAATAAGATAAATCTTCGATAGATTTATACTGATCTTGATTTGCGAGAATTTCTTCAGCTACTGTGCGTGTCAATACATATTCTGACTCTACAGAGTCCTTTCCATTAGGTTCGGAGAGTGTAGAACAACCAATGAGTACCATTGTTACGATAATGAATAATGTGATTAGTGTTGATGTTTTTTTGTTTGTCAGCATTATAATTCTCCTTTTTAATGTTTTCTTATCTTCAAATAATGGTGTGATTAATAATTGTCTATTAATGTGGTTTATATATGACGTTATATTGACAAGAGTGTAACCATATATAATTTTTTCTTTTGCATTCAATCTTTCTGAAACTCTGTGATCACATGCAAGTTCCATATCGTTTTTAACAAGTCTGCATATTAGGTAAATCAATGGGTTGAAAAAGTAAATCGTTCTATAAAGAAGTAATGCGTAATTGACCAAGTTGTCGTAATACTTTAAATGCGTCAGCTCGTGCATTACAACATATCTGATTTCGTCAGATGTTAGTTTTTGCACCAAATGTGCAGGCAATAACAGTTTTTTCTTAAAAACACCTGTAACTGCCGGGGAAGTCAAATTATCAGTCAATACAATTTCAATGTTTTTCTTATAATGCATTTCATTTTTGACATTTTCAATTATTTCTTTCAGAGAGGAACAAACAGGTAATGTCTTTATTTTTCTTATTCTATGAATTTGAATACTATAAAACAATAATAGACCTAGAACGATTAGTAGATATCCCGATTTCGCTATTTCCTTGAAATTGAATGTTTCCTCTGAAGTACCGACAAAATCGGGTGCTGATATGGGAGAAGTCGACACATCGATAGCTGCGTCTTTAGCAAAGACATTTGTTTTTATATCTGTTTCAGCTATTTGTGATGTATAATTTGCAAATTTTTCTGGTATCATGTTTTGCACACTTAAATCACTTTTAAAACTAATCGGCAGTGTCATTGCAATAAAAACAATTATCCATAAACTATAGACAACGGTAGGATGTATCTTTTTGGAGAACAGCTTTTTCAACAAAATAAAAGTTAAAAAGATGACATTTGATTTAATCGCCAATTCTACAAGCGTAGGTAAGGTGCTATTTATCATACGCACTCTCGTTTAATAAAGCCTTCAACTCATCTATTTCTTTTTCTGATAATTTTTGATTTTTAACAAAATTACAAAGCAAATCATTGATTGAATTATTATAGAATTTTTTCATAAATGATTCGTTTTCTTGTTTTAAATAACTATCTCGATCCACAAGCGGACTGTAAAGATATGACTTACCTTGTTTCACATATGTAATGGCTTCTTTTTTTAACAATCTGTTAATCAATGTTTTAATGGTTTGAGCTGTCCATTCCATTCTAGTTGACAACTCGTTGATAATCATTTTAGAACCAATGGGATGTTCTTTCCAAATGATTTTCATTATTTCGTATTCGCTATCTGTTATTATAATTTTTTGCATTTTTATTTTATCCTCCTTCGTTTACAGTTGTAATCCCTAATGCAGTTTACAACTGTAAACATAAAAAGTCAAGATGTTTGAAAAATAAAAAAGGAATCTTTGTCAGATTCCTTTTTTATAATTATTCTAATTCTGTATATTTTTTTAGAATGGTTCTTGTATTGATAAAACTTGCAGGGATAGAATAACTGTCATTGTTAGCCGACCCTGATTCAAATACAACATAGAGAGCATCATCGTAGTAATCTTTCGTTTCCTCGTCAGGTGTATTTAAATAATAATCAAAATCACGGAAATAATTATTATTGTGAGAAAGAACAACCAATAGGTTGGAATAGCTTTCGTTTGTATATTCTTCTAAATCCTTTTTAAGCGCTTTTCTCAAATCCAGGATATCATTTTGTGTTAAAAAAACTTTTTTATTCTGAACTATCTTATAAGAGAATGACACTTCTTTATTTTGCCAACCTCTTGAATAGTCATCATCATATATAAATTTCAAGACTTCATATTTATATTCTTGAGTCAATTCTAATCTATGTGCCGCTTCATCGATATCAAGATTTATCTCTTCATCAATTTCTTCATCAGAAAAGCCATAAACATTACTTAATCTATAATATCTTCTGATTTTATTACCATCGTTTAAAAAATAAACGATATTTACATTTGCATAACGATTATAATCATCATCATCTAAAATTGCTTTATGTATCGAACATATTGCTTCTATAGCCTCTTCTGATGTGAATATGGTTATTTCATCATATTCATTCATAGATAGTTCAATATCTGATAAATCGTAATGATGGTCTGAATCTTCAATATAAAAATATTGTGTATTAGTTATCAACACGCCTTCAATATCTTCAAGCTTAGGAATATAACTTTCATAATGCTTTGTAATCATTCCTGAAATCAATACAAATGATATAAATATTGTCATAAATATAGTTAGTAGCTTAAAAGATTTTTTTTCTAGTTTAAACGTTTTTTCTAAGATCGCCAAAGTTACATAATAAGTGATGGATCCCAGTATTAGAAAAGATAACAATAATCCTATATAACTTTTGTTTTGAATCAATGTTGAAAACATGAATGGAACCAATGTAGATACTAAAAGTGCGATAAAATTCTTATATCCAGTAAATACTATCAGTTGTCCTATTCTTTCGTTTTTCCTTTTCTTCAACAACTTTAACGTCAAACCATATATCGCCAAGCATAATGCAACCAGCAACAATATATATAGTGGCCAATTCGGTTCATCAACAAATTTTATAAAATATAAATAATCGATTTTATAAAAATTTGCTATAAAAGTACGCATCAATATATTTATATCAAATCCAATAGCTGAATTTTGAACTATATCAAGTGCAAAATAAATAACTCCAAGAATTGATACCGGTAATGCAAAATTAAATATTGTAGCTATACCTGAAATGATGATGTTTCCTGCTAGAACGCCAGATAAAGCTGCTACAAAAACCCCGATAATCAACCAAGGAAACGATACAATAAACAAACTGCTTAAATCAAAACCTTGTATGAAAGAAACCAACCATAGTGGGAACATGAGTAATAATGCAAATATCAAATTATTCAATATGATTAAATTGATTTTTTGTTTACTTGTAAATGGTTTTGATAAATAATAGCTGTATTTTTTTGTATCATGTAAATAATTCAAATCTATTATGCAATTTACAAATATTACAATGAATATTTCTACAATACCAATAAGTATATTGGTTTCCTCTAAACTTCTACCGATTAAAAGCGGTACAACAACTACAGTAGTAAATAGAACAACCATTGATAATACAAACCAATTCTTTTTCTCTTTTAGACTATGCCATAATAGTTTTACAAAGTTATCAGGCATCATATTCTTCAGTACCATATCCTAGGCCTCCTAACTCTGTAATAAATATATCTTCTAGGTTCATTGATAATTCATCAAACAACAACACGTTATATTTATTGTATAAATCATCTTTAAAGTTAAATACATCTCCCTTTAAAACAGTAAAATAAACACTACCTATTTTTGAGGATTTTAAAACTGTATAAGATTCAGATTCCATGATTTCAAATTCTTCATCTATGGCAAACTGTACTTTTACTACATTTTTCTTTAAATGTTCCATAGATTCTTCTTTGATTATTATGCCTTCATGCAAGATTCCGATTTTATCACAAATGTTATCCAATTCCTTTAGTGCATGCGATGAAATAAGAACTGTAATCTGATTATCTATGACTTCGCTCATAATAACATTCCAAAATTTCTTTTTTACAACAGCATCCAAACCATCGACAACTTCGTCTAATAATAAAACTTTTGGACATGTAGACATAGCGATGATAAAAGCTGCTTGTTTCTTTTGTCCTTTTGATAAACTCCTCAACTTCTTCTGATTATCCATTTTAAAAAAAGTGATGAGTTTATTATATTTTTCTTCGTTCATATTTGGATATATCAGTTTTTCATAATTGAACAAATCATCCAAAGTATAATTATACGGGAAAAACAAATCATCTTGCACATAATAAAAATCATGGAAATAATCATTATTATGTTTGATATTAGAACCGTTATATTCAATATCTCCGCTGTCTTGTTCGTATATTTTCATTATATGTTTTAGAATTGTTGTTTTTCCTGATCCATTGGTTCCAACAAGTCCATATATTTGACCTTCTTCAGTGTGAATATTCACAGATTTTAAAACTTCTAGATCATCGAATTTTTTACTCAAATTCTTTATTCTAAGCATTATTCACCATCTCTTCCACTAATATCAGTATTACTTCTTTTTCAATACCGATTTGCATCATTTCTTCTACAATGACAGTTAATTTTTTTTCTAAATCATTTTTGTAATAATCATATGCTTCATTTTTAGAATCTACAAAATTACCTTTCCCTTTGATGGATTTAATAAATTTTTTACTCTCCAACAATTTATATGATTTTTGAATAGTATTCGGATTAATCTGTAATGTCAAAGCAAGTTCGCGTACAGAAGGTAAATTATCACCTTCTTTTAGAACATCCAAGAGAATCAGTTTTACAAATTCATCATAAATTTGCTCATAGATAGGTTTAACACCAGATGCGTCTATTCTAATCATTTGATTTCGCCTCCCAACTGTATTAGTGCGACTAGTACACAACTGTATTATATATACTAATACAGAGGCTGTCAAGACAACAATATAAATAAATTTGTTGATTGATATAGACATTTCAATGGATGTCTGATAATATTACTGTGAATTAAATAATAGATTCACATGGGGGTGCCATAAAGGCTGAGAGTTATAAACAACCCTTTGAACCTGAACTAGATAAAACTAGCGGAGGGAATTGTGGTAAAGAGTATAAAACAGCCATGTTCACTTTGAACGTGGCTTTACTTTTTTTTAATAACGCAATTGTGCTTTGGTTCCATGTGTAAAATGGAGGAATTAAGATGCAAAACAAAAAAGTCAAGATGTTGGTTGAAGGAGCAATGATGATCGCCTTAGCTTATGTGCTGAGTTTAGTCAAGGTGTGGCAAATGCCGAATGGTGGTTCTATAACTGCCGGAAGTATGATTCCTATACTTATATTTGCTTTCAGATGGGGTGGAAAAAAAGGAATACTTGTCGGTGCTGTTTACGGGACTCTACAATTTATTCTTGGACCAAAATGGTCTTTTCACATTGTCTCGATTCTATTTGATTATGTAGTGGCGTTTGCTTTTTTAGGTGTAGTTGGATTCTTTACAAAAAAAGACGACAAATTGCCAAAAGCTATGATGGGAGTAACTCTTGGTATTACTCTTAGGTTTATTGCTCACGTTATATCCGGTGTTGTAGTATTTAGTATGTATGCACCAGAAAGTCAGTCACCACTTTTGTATTCGATGATTTATAATGGTTCATATTTACTACCGGAATTGATTATTTCATTAATTATTTTCGCGCTATTATATAAACCGTTAAAGCATGCAAGAATTGTATAAAATAATAGTAAAAATGAAATAAAAAAACGAAATAAAACGAAGTTGAAAACAACTGCTAATACTGATAATTGGCAGTTGTTTTTTTTGGTTTAGTGTTGAAGTTTACTGTTTTGTGATTTTTTTCTTTTTTTATTGGGTAATATGAAGTAAGAGGTGGAGCCTATGTATCACTTTGAATTGATAAATGAAGAATATTTTGATTACATTGTTCAATGGAAATATGAAGATGAATTTGCTTGCTATGATATGGAGGACAGATTGACTACAATCAATCAACTCTTTGATCAAGATGGGTATGATTTTTTTGTAGGATTAAATGAGTTTGATGAAATCATAGGTTATTTAGAGTGCTTTTTTAAAGATGGTATTTTAGAAGTGGGTCATGGTCTTAATCCGGAGATAGTTGGACAAGGACTTAGTTATGATTTCGTTTCCAACAGCATTGAGTATGCTATTGAATATTATGATTATACAGGAGAGACGGTTCGGATTCTCGTTGAACCATTCAACAAACGGGCTTTGAAGGTCTATTCAAGGGTGGGGTTCAACATCGTGGAGGAGACTGATGAGTTTATTATGATGGATTTGGATACGTGATAAATGAATTTCTTGGCTAACGAAACCAATTTGCTCCTGTTGAAGCTTAGAAAACATAATCCAGAGACTTTAGAATTCTTATCTCCCTCTTTAAAGAAGAAGGAGATAAGAATTCTTAGTCATCGGATAATCTTATTCTTTCTTTATAGGATTAATTGGTGATGAAATAGTATGATTTAATATTATGATTCTTTCAAGAATTGTGAAATAGTTTGAAAATTATGAAAATCCGTTGGAGTTTTTTGGTTCTAAATTGTATAATTAGAATAACGTATTAAAATTGCATGGTTCCAGAGGCGATTGCAGGTACTCCGTGAGCTGTTGCAAAGAGTAGCATCCATTAAATATTAGAGGATCGACTGAGCGAGTTGACATGGATGATTTACTATTTTTCATAACTTCATTGGGGGGACAATATGAGAGTTAAATATACAAGACTTGGAGACGAGTTGATTCATAGAGGATTGATTAATGATATTCAGCTGAAGGAAGCGCTGGATATTCAAAAAAAAGAGAATAAAAAGATTGGTGACATTCTAATTGCCTTGGGATATGTACAGGAAAAAGAGCTAATTCATATTCTTGAAGAGCAGATGGGTATCGAATATATCGATCTCAAGCATCTGGATATTCCGAAAGAAATCCCCGGTCTCATCGGCGAGAAGATGGCCAGAAGACACGGTATTTTGCCGTTTGAACAGGCGGGAAATACTCTTAAACTAGCGATGGTCGACCCTCTAAATATCATAGCAATCAAGGATGTCAAACTGGCTACCAGTATGGAAATTAAGCCTTATATTGCGATTTCCACAGAGATTGCGGGTGCGATCAACCGATATTACAAAGGTGTTGTATCCAGTGATGTATATGAAGAAATGGCCGATGCGTTTGATTTTGGAGACTCGGTGGTTGTCGACGAGGAACTGTTGGCGGAGATTAACAATGCGCCGGCGGTAAAGATGGTAAACAATATCATCGAAGTCGCGGTCAAAATGAGGGCCAGTGATATTCATATAGAGCCATACGAAAAAGAGCTTAGAATAAGGTACCGTGTCGATGGAGAACTTCATGAAGGTGCAAAACCACCTAGGATTTATCATTCAGCTATTGTGACCAGAATCAAGATTATGTCGACACTGAATATCGCTGAAAGGCGTGTTCCGCAGGACGGTCGTGTGGAGATTGAAGTGGATGGACGAATTGTCGATCTTCGTATTTCCATTCTTCCGACTATTTACGGCGAGAAGATTGTTATCCGTATTTTGGACAGAAGCGCTCAGATGATGAATAAGAAGGATTTGGGATTCTCTGACGAGAATCTTGAGAATTTCGAAAAAATAATCAAGAACCCTTATGGGATATTTCTTGTAACAGGACCTACAGGAAGCGGTAAGTCGACGACGCTTTATGCGGCGCTATCAGAGCTCAATGATGTGGCGAAGAACATCATCACGGTTGAGGATCCGGTGGAGTATAGACTGATGGGAGTAAATCAAACGCAGGTTAATGTCAAGGCTGGACTGACCTTTGCGACAGGGCTGAGATCAATTCTGAGACAGGACCCCGATATCATAATGATTGGAGAGATTCGGGACAGTGAGACAGCTCAAATCGCTGTCAGGGCCGCTATCACAGGTCACCTTGTGCTAAGTACGGTCCATACCAACGATACCTCGTCTACCATTGCGAGAATGGTGGATATGGGAATCGAACCTTTCTTGCTTTCCAGTTCTATTGCTGGAATACTGGCGCAGCGACTTGTTAAGAAGATTTGCACGAATTGCAAGGAAGAATATTATGCAAATCACGATGAATCTGTTTTAATTGGTGTAAATGAGGGTACAAAACTCTACAGAGGAAAAGGTTGTAATTATTGTAATAATACTGGATATAAAGGTAGAACAGCCATACATGAGATTATGCCGGCGACGAGAAAGATAAAAGAGCATATCGACAATGAAGATACTGCAGATAAAATTAAGAAAACAGCTATTGATGAAGGTATGGCGACTCTGAGGGAAAGTGCCATAGATCTTGTTTTGAAGGGTGTGACAACCGTTGATGAACTCCTCAGACTTACTTATAGTATAGATTAGAGATTTTAGTAGGGAGATGATGGACGATGAAAATATTTGAGTTGATGGAACAGGCGATTGAAGCAAAGGCATCGGATATTCATCTGACGGTGAAGGTGCCGCCTTTGATGAGAGTTGACGGTGCATTAGTTCCTATGCCGGGAAGAGAAGTACTCGAGATTGAGACAATCAAAGAGCTTGTCAACGAGATACTAACGGAGAATCAGAGATTGATATTGGAAGAAAAGGGAGAAATCGATACATCTTATTCAAAACGGGGAGTTGGAAGATTTCGCGTGAATACCTACAATCAGAGGGGTAGTCTCGCTGTGGCCCTTAGGGTGGTCAACAGTAAGATTCCTACTCTTGAGGAGTTGGGTCTTCCAGAATCGGTTCGTGAGCTGACTAAGAAGAAGAGAGGTCTTATTCTTGTGACAGGGCCTACAGGAAGCGGTAAGACAACGACTTTGGCTTCTATGATTGATATTATCAATTCGGAGAGAAAAGAACATATATTGACGCTAGAGGATCCGATAGAGTATCTTCACCAGCACAAGAAGTCCATGGTCAATCAAAGAGAAATTGGCGCAGACAGTAAAAGTTTCTCCAATGCCCTTAGGGCGGCTCTCAGACAGGACCCAGATGTTATTCTTGTAGGTGAAATGAGAGACCTAGAGACTATCGCTATCGCTATTACAGCGGCTGAAACGGGTCACCTTGTATTGAGTACGCTTCATACACTGGGTGCTGGAAAGACCATAGACAGGGTTGTCGATGTGTTTCCACCTTATCAGCAGGAGCAGATCAGAGTTCAGCTGGCTTCGGTGCTGGAGGGAATCATTTCCCAACAGTTGATTGCAAAGAGATCTGGAGTTGGACGTGTTGGAGCTTTTGAGGTATTGACGGCGACAAGCGCTGTCAGAAACCTTGTCAGAGA
Source organism: Eubacteriales bacterium (assembly GCA_030625575.1). GTDB lineage: Bacteria > Bacillota > Clostridia > Peptostreptococcales > Acidaminobacteraceae > DAOURC01. The sequence goes on from DAOUQP010000040.1 coordinate 17,074, forward strand.
GGGCAAGACATATCAGATAGCGAGTGTCATCCAAACGGGGGCCAAGTATGGTATGGTACCTATGGACAAAGCCATTGAACGACTGTACAAGAATGCTGAAATTTCAAAAGAGAAGGCGTTGTTTTATGCCTTTGATCCAGATAATCTTAAAAAGACGATTTATTGAGTAGGGGAGGGAAGATATGCAAAAGTTCAAATATAAAGCCATGAGAGCTGACGGTTCTTCCTTTGCCGCTGAAATGACCGCAAAGTCTACACGGGAAGTCGTGGAATACCTTAAGGAAAAGAAGTATTATCCGATTTCCATTAAAGTGGTTGAAAAAACCGGTGGTTTTCAGATTGATTTCAAAAGAAAAACCAAAGCAAAGGAACTGGCTGTATTTTGCAAGCAGCTGAGTGCCATGATGGAAGCAGGGATGCCCATCATAAATTCCATTGATATCATGATGAGTCAGATGATAAACAAGACCATGAAGAAAACGGTCTATGAAATATACGAGGATCTCCAGAAGGGAAATTCCTTCTCGTAT
>DAOUQP010000022.1 GCA_030625575.1 Eubacteriales bacterium
TACTCTTCATGGTCTTTGATTATTTCACTCTGTATGAACTTTTAAGCGACACTATTCGATTGAATACTAACTGTCCCTCTTTTGTATCTTTATTATCGACTGCAAAGTATCCATGTCTAAAGAACTGATACTTATCGATCGGTTTTGAATCCTTCATATTATCCTCAACAAATCCATGAGTAACAACTAGTGATTCTTTATTCAACTCACCATCTTCATCGATAATAGAACCATAAAGTCTAAACTCGGCAGGAACTGCCTTTTTAGCCTCTACCCAGTGAATGGTTCCATTAGGTTTTCTCTCTTTAAATCCACTACCGCTTTTAGTCATTGGGTCATAAGTACATTTCAATTCGATGATTTCACCATTTTCATCTTTTATCACTTCATTGCATTTGATAAAATATGCATGCTTGAGTCTAACCTCGGCACCAGGATAAAGTCTCTTCCATTTCTTTGGAGGCTCTTCAATAAAATCCTCTTTTTCAATGTAAATCTCATTTGAAAACGGAATCATTCTTGTTCCCATTTCCTCGTTTTCCTGGTTGTTTTCAGCTTCCAATAATTCAATTTCATCATAATTAGTTATTGTCACCTTTAGAGGATCGATAACAGCCATAGTACGAGGCACTTTGAGTTTTAAATCTTCTCTAACAAAATGCTCCAGCATCATACTGTCAATCAAACTATTGCTCTTTGAAACTCCAACCGCTCTAGCAAAATCCTTTATCGCTTCTGGAGTATATCCTCTTCTTCTCAAGCCTGAAATAGTAGGCAGTCTAGGATCATCCCAACCATCTACAACACCTTCATCTACCATTAATTTTAATTTTCTCTTACTCATAACAGTATTGGTCATTTCGAGTCTTGCAAACTCTATCTGCCTTGGAACTGATTCCATATCACAGTTTTCTACAAACCAATCGTATATAGGTCTATGGTCTTCAAATTCCAGCGTACAAAGCGAATGTGTAATTCCCTCTATTGCATCTTCCAATGGATGAGCAAAGTCGTACATAGGATAAATACACCATTTGTCACCAGTTTGATGATGAGTCTTATGAGCTATCCTATATATAACAGGATCTCTCATATTTATATTTGGACTACCCATATCGATTTTCGCTCTTAAAACCCTAGACCCGTCTTCATATTCACCATTCTTCATTTTAGTGAACAAGTCGACATTATCTTCTATAGAACGTTTTCTATACTCGTTCTCAATACCCGTTTTAGTAAGTGTTCCTCTTTCTTCACTTATTTTTTCAGGTGTCGAGTCATCTACATAAGCAAGTCCTTTTTTTACTAAAATCATCGCTCTGTTATACATCTCTTCGAAGTAATCAGATGCATAGTGAAGGCTATCCCATTCATAACCCAGCCATTTTATATCGTTCATAATCGACTCTACGTATTCAACATCTTCTTTTACTGGGTTTGTATCGTCAAATCTTAAATTTGTTTTTCCGCCAAATTCTTCAGCTAAATCGAAGTTGATAATAATCGCCTTTGCATGACCTATATGAATATAACCATTTGGCTCAGGTGGAAAACGAGTTATAATCTTTTCATGCTTTCCTGATTCTAAATCATCAATAATAATTTTCTTAATGAAATTAGATGATACTTTTACTTCTTCCAAAATATTCACCTCCTAAAATTTACTGTCATCAAATTTGCTTATTTGTTTTTCAACTTTTAAAATTATATCTTTAATAACTTTAATGTCGAAAGGATTTGATAATTTCCCTTTTTCCAAAAGTTTAGTAAAAGGTTCGCTTCCTGCCACTCCGCACATATCTAAATAATCTTTCCACGCACTTTGCCTATCTTTATCAAATTTATTATAAATCTCAAAAGCTGAAATTTGGGCTAGTGTATAGTCGATGTAGTAAAAAGGCACTTCGTAAATATGTCCTTGCTTTTGCCAAAAACCACCTTGCGCCAAATATTCATTGCCACTATAATCTAAATACGGCATATATTTTTTTTCGATTTCACTCCATAAGGTTTTTCTCTCTTTTGGCGTTAAATCTGGATTTTCATATACTTTATGTTGAAATTCATCTACTGTAACTCCATAAGGAATAAAAGTCAGACTATTTTGCATATGCATGAATTTAAACTTTTCATCATCTTCACCAAAGAACAGATTCATCCACGGCCAAGTAATAAATTCCATTCCCATAGAAAATATCTCTGCAGCTTCAGTTGTCGGCCAAACAAATTCAGGTTCATTATAGTGTCTTCCACTATAGACTTGCAATGCATGACCAAATTCATGAGTTAAAACTGTCACATCTCCAAATGTTCCATTGAAGTTCGAAAAGATAAACGGCATTTTTTCTCCATGTATATAGGTGCAGTACCCACCAGCAGCTTTGCCTTTTTTAGCAGTCAAATCCATCATTTCATCTGCAACCATAAAGTTGAAAAATTCATTTGTTTCATTTGAAAGCTCTTTATACATTTTTTTTGCACTATCAACTATTTGTTCTTCTGTTCCATTGGGTTTCGGATTTCCAGTTTTAAATGAATATCTGTTATCAAAATACATTAGATGATCTACACCTATTCTTTTTTCTTGTCTTTCCATCAATCGATTACTCACCGGTGTAATGAATTTATGAACCGCTTCCCTAAAGACTTTTACCTCCTTAGCTGAATAATCTGTTCTGCCCATTCTTGCATACGCCAGATCGATAAAATTATCATATCCTAGTTTTAAGGCTATTTTATGTCTTAAATGAACCAGCTGATCATAAATGCTGTCAAGCTCATCTTCATTAGCTTTAAAAAACCCGAAATACGCCTCGTGTGCAGTTTTTCTCATATCCCTGTTATTATCAGTCAAATACGGTCCCATCTCCGCTAGAGTCAATTTCTTGCCTGCAAAATCAATTTTAGCAGAAGCAATTAGTTTGTCGTATTCACTAACTAATTTATTTTCATTTTGCAAATCCTCAATAACTTCATCGCTAAAAATTTTCAAACTCACCTCGGCAAGATTGAAAAACTGAACAGGTCTCAATGCTTTTAGCTCATCGATGAATTTTGAATTTAAAACAGCTTCATAGAATTTCTTTACAACACTAAAAAATTCTGGACCCGCTTCATTAAAAAAGTCGTTTTCCCTATCGTAAAAAGAGTCTAAAGTATTTACGGTGTGCCGAATATAACAAATGTTTTCCATCGTATCGTAAAATTTTCTCTTTTCATTAATCAACGAAATGATTTCATTTTGTCTCTCTGCGTTTTCAGCAGTTTTAAAAACTTTTAAATACGTCAGGATTTCTTCTCCCAAAATAGTTAAATCAGGTCTTATATATCTTACATCTGAAAATTTCATTATCCGTCTCCTTACTTGATTTCCGTTTTACCGCCCATATAATGAACTAAAGCATCTGGTATCATTATTGTACCTTCTTTTGTCTGGTAATTCTCAATAATTGCCGCCAGTGTTCTTCCTACAGCAAGTCCTGATCCATTTATAGTGTGTATATGGTTTACTTTTTTAGTCTCAGAATCTCTATATCTGATATTACTTCTTCTCGCCTGATACCCTTCAAAGTTGCTGCAAGAACTGATTTCCACGTATCTATTATAACTCGGCATCCATACTTCAATATCGTAAGTTTTTGCACTAGAAAAACCTAAATCACCACCACAAAGCAAAACTACTCTATATGGTATTTTCAATCTTTTTAAAACTTCTTCCGCGTTTAACAGTAATTTTTCAAGTTCGTTATAAGAATTTTCCGGGTTGACAAATTTCACTAGCTCTACCTTGTTGAATTGATGTTGCCTAATCAACCCACGAGTATCTCTACCCGCTGAACCGGCTTCTTTTCTAAAACAAGGAGTATACGCCGTGTGGTAGATTGGAAGTTTTTCACCGTCAAGAATCTCATTCATATATAGATTGGTTATAGGCACTTCAGCTGTCGGCACTAAAAAGAAATCTTTTGCTGGAACATAAAACATATCATCTTCAAATTTAGGTAATTGCCCTGTACCGATCATCGCATCTCTATTTACCATAAACGGCGTTAAAATTTCAGTATAACCGTGTTCTGTCGTATGCAAATCAAGCATTAAATTAATCAATGCCCTTTCCATCTTTGCTCCCATTCCTTTTAAAACAGTAAATCTAGTGCCTGCAATCTTTGTCGCTCTTTCAAAATCTAGAATATCTAAATCTACACCCAAATCCCAATGGGGTTTCGGCTCGAAATCAAATTCAGTCGGTTCAGACCATTTTCTAATCTCGATATTATCCTCATCAGAATCACCTGACGGAGTTCCTTCATTTGGAGTGTTGGGAACTGACAGCAATAGCTCTTTTAAAGAATCATCAACTACCTTAACCTTATCGTCATAACCTTTGATCTCTTCTGATAAATTCTTAAGTTCTTCCATTAAAACTTCGGTATCTTTACCTTCTTTTTTGTACTTGGGAATCTCTTTAGATTTTATCTTTTGTTCATTTTTCATTGTCTCTACTTTAGTCAACAGCTCTCTTCTCTTTTGGTCAAGCTCCAGTATAGCTTCAATGCCAAAATCACCTTTGCCCCTAAGTAAAATAAGTCGTTTGACCTCTTCAAATTCATTTCTTAATCTTTTAATATCTAACATAAAAACACCTCCCGTAAAATAAAAAAATACCCCTAATCACTTACTAAAAAATAGTAAGGGACGAGAAGTACCCGCGTTGCCACCCTAATTGGTCATAATGACCCACTCAAAAGTTATTTACGATAACCAAACGTATAACTCCAGGCTAGATTCAAAGGCATACTCGACGATTTGCACCATCCACCGTCTCTCTACAGAATACGATCCTTCTACTGATTCCTTTCACAGTCACTATTAATTTTCAATTATGATATCATATAAATCTTTAGTTTTCAATATATTAAAAGTCAACCGTTCAGCTTTTTCCATTTCTTCTCGTAGTTTCAAACCCCTAAGCTTAAATTTTTTTCCTATTTCTTCCATAGAAAAAGGTTCTTCATACCCGATTCCATAGCGCATAAAAATCATTTCCTTATATCTTTGATCGATTTTTGCACTGATTATTGCATCCTTTACACGAGGATCGTCAAAATTCGTCACCCTATCACCTCTTAAGTTCCTGATATTTATTAAATAATTCAAAAGATTGTTTTACCATGTCATCAGATAGAGAATTCTCAATTCTTATAGAACCTTTTGTCTGATTATCCGTTACAAGACTCTTTTCCATCAAAATTTGTTTAACTCGATTAACAGTTCCTATATTACCATCGTATATTTTTATGCCTTCTCCAAATATATTCATTAAAACTCTTTTAAGGTATAAAAAATGTGTGCATCCAAGTACTATCGATTCCATTTTTTCTGCATCATAATCACTAAATATTTCCATGATATAACTTTCAATTTCATTTCCACTGATAACACCTTTTTCAACTAATGTCACCAATTTAGGACTTGAAATTTTAAGCACTTTTCCTTTTCCTTTAAGTCTATCTATAAGCGAATTGAACTTATCAAGTTTTAAGGTCATCGGAGTAGCCATAACAGCAATATGACCTCCAACATTATCCTTTAATGCAGGCTTAATTGCAGGTTCCATGCCGATAATCGGAATAGGGTATTTATCCCTCAAATAATTTATCGCGGCGCTTGTCGCGGTATTACAGGCGACAACAACTACCTTGGCACCTCTGTCGATTAAATCTTCAACCGCTTTATCTGTCAAAGCGATAATGTCATTTTGACTTTTAATACCATAAGGAGCATTAATGGAATCTCCATAAAATATATAATTTTCGCAGGGCATCGCTTCTACTAAATCAGCTAATACAGTTACTCCACCCATTCCCGAATCAAAAACACCGATAAAACTTTCCATAACATTCCTCTTTAATGATTTTTATTAATTATATCATATTTACAATTTAAAAGGGTATACTAGTAGTGAGGTGATAAATATGAAATATCCCTTAGAGAAACTACTAAGCATTACAGATAATCGCTATGCATTAGTAGAAATCCTTTCTCAGCGTTCTAGACAACTAAGAAAGGCTGATGAATCGATCTTAATATCCACTGCAATAAATATAGCTATCGACGAACTACTTGATAACAAATTGAATTTCTATAATTATATAGAATAGAGACCTTTTAAAGGTCTCATTTTATTAGCAAGCTTATATCCAAGGCTTTATAAGAATGAGTCAGCGCTCCTACAGAAATTACATCCACTCCTGTTAAAGCTATCTCTCTAACAGTGTTGAGATCAACTCCACCAGAAGCCTCGATAACGGCTTTTCCTTTTGCAATTTCTACCGATTTTTTCATTTCCTTGATGCTCATATTATCGAGCATTATTATATCAGCTTTTGCCTCTATTGCTTCATTCAACTCTTCAATATTTTTAACCTCTACTTCTATCTTCATCGTATGAGGAATATTTTCTTTTCCAAGTTCAACCGCTTTTTTAATCGATCCAACGGCTTGAATGTGATTATCTTTAATCATCATAGCATCAGATAAATTATATCTATGATTGAAGCAGCCTCCTACTCCAACTGCATATTTTTCTAGTATTCTAAGATTTGGCGTTGTCTTTCTTGTATCTACAATTCTAGTATTCAACCCTTCTACCTTATCGGCAAATTCCCTCGACAACGTAGCAATTCCAGACATTCTCTGCAGTAAATTAAGAGCCAGTCTTTCGCCTTTTAAAATAGTTCTAGTATTCCCGAATAATTCTAAAATTACATCGCCTTGTTTTAAAGAGTCTCCATCGTTAAAATTCTGCGTAAATTCAACATCTCCACCCAAAATTTCAAACACCTGTTTAAATACTTCAATTCCAGCTAAAATTCCCATTTCTTTAGAAATCAAATATGCACTAGATTGCGATTTTTCATCAATCAACAAATCGGTAGCTGCATCGAAATAATTGATATCTTCTTTTAAACCATTTTTTATAATATCCTCTACCAATAATTTATTCATCACTTTTCTCCAAATAATGACTTCCAAGAGATTCTTCTCTCTTTAAAGCCATCTCTATAATTAAGCTAGATACAGTTATCATATTTTTAAACTCTAAAAACATTTTTTCATAACTATGCATAGACTCATATTTATCTTTTATTATCTGAATCTTATCCTTAGCACTTAAAAGCTTAGCCCTCGTCCTAAGAATATTTGCCGATTCATCCATTATCGTTTTTAGAACAATAACATCATTCTTATATTCAAGAGTTTCTTCATTCAACTCTTTATTTTTTATAGAATATTTTTCAATACCAAATTTCTTACTATGATTTATTATATCTGATACCCTCTTACCATAGACAAGCCCCTCGGATAGAGAATTCGACGCCAACCTATTAGCTCCTTGAACCCCTGTTCTTGCAGATTCTCCACAACTATAAAGACCTTCTATATTAGTTCTTCCAAAGAGATCTGTTTTTATCCCGCCCATTAAATAATGCGCTGAGGGATTGATAGGTATCCACTCTTTCCTGGGATCTACATTTTTAGAAATACAATAACTAAAAATACTTGGAAATCTTTTTTCAAAGTAACCCTTTTCAAAATGAGTCACATCAAGATAAATATCTTTATTTCCTTGTAATTGCTGCTCTTTTATTATCGATCTTGAAACAATATCTCTAGGAGCTAGGTCTTCTAAAGAATGGTATTTCCCCATAAAAGCTTCTCCACTGGCATTTCTTAAAATGCCTCCTTCTCCTCTTACCGCTTCAGAGATTAAAAAAGCCTCTCCATCCGAATGAAATGGTGTGGGGTGAAATTGAATGAATTCCATATCTTCGACAACAGCACCGGCTCTATATGCTACAGCTATCCCGTCTCCCGTGCTTATAGAAGAATTTGTGGAATTTAAAAACAACTTTCCAACTCCTCCCGTTGCCAACACAACGTGATTTGTTTTAAGAACTTGTTCTTTGTCATTCATCAATATAATTGCTCCGTTAACAGAATTATTCTCAGTTAGGACATCAACTAAAAAAGTATTCTCATAACAATGAATATTATCTCTTTGCTTCACAACCTGTATCAACTTTTCAATTATTTCTTTGCCTGTATAATCTTTTTTATGGATGATCCTTCTTTCTAGATGACCACCCTCTCTTGTAAATGCAATTTCACCATCTACCTTGTCGAAATCAACTCCATACTCTATAAGTTTTTCAACGTTTTTTCTGCCTTCTTCAATAAGAACTCTGACTGCCGGTAAATCATTATAAAATCCTCCAGCTTTTAGAGTGTCATCAATATGACCCTGAATATCTTTTATATTAAAAGTTACAGCAATGCCACCCTGTGCCAGATATGAATTATTCGTCTTCAAATCATCTTTTGAAATCAAGCAAACCTTTAAAGAATCATCAATATTCAGCGCAGTAAATAATCCTGCTATTCCAGAACCAACTATCAATACATCATACTTTATTGCATCCAAGAAATCTGTATTAAAATTTGTCAAATATCTCATTTTATTATTTCAGCATCCTCTCTAATGCTTCATTTGCCTTAGATGCTGTTTTTTCATCAAGACTAATTTCGAATTCTTCATTTTTCAGCGCTCTATAAACATCTTCCAATCTTGTCTTCTTCATGTTTTCACAGATTAATTTCTCAGTAAGTATGATGAATTCTTTATCAGGGTTTTCTTTTTTCAATGAATGGATAATTCCCTTTTCAGTTCCGATAATAAATTTTTTATCTTCGCTATTTTTTACAAATTCAATAATCTGAGAAGTAGAACCTACAAAATCAACAGCATGAAAAACTTCTGGTCTACATTCAGGATGAACCAATATTTTAACTGCAGGATGTTTTTCTCTAATAATTTCAACGTCTTCCAATGTAACACGCTCGTGAGTTGGGCAAAATCCTTCCCACTTCATTATTTTTACATCTTCAATCTGTTCATCTACAAAACTTCCTAAATTTTTATCTGGTACAAACAACACTTCTTTTGCTCCAATTTTTTTTACAACATCTACAGCATTCGCCGAAGTACAGCATACATAACTCTCCGCTTTAACTTCAGCAGATGAATTGACGTAAGTAACAACTTTCAACTCAGGATTTTTTTTCTTGAATTCTCTTATCTCCTCAGCAGAAGCCATGTCTGCCATAGGGCATCCAGCTTCTTTAACCGGTAAAATCACTTTCTTTGTAGGGTTCAGTATTTTTGCACTCTCTGCCATGAAATGCACACCACAAAAAATAATTAAATCTTGTTTGACCTTTATTGCTTCCTTTGCCAATTGTAGTGAATCTCCAACAAAATCTGCAATATCTTGAACCTCGCCAATTTGATAGTTATGTGCAAGTATTATTGCATTTTTCTCTATTTTCAACCTATTTATTTCTTTAATTAATTCTTCTCTATTCATTTATGTACTCCTCATTTTAAATTCAATATATTATACCATATAAATAGCAAAAAAGGACTACTTAGTAGTCCTATCAACCATTTTACCTGCATTACATTTTGAATGTTCTATGTGGTAAATCAATGCATCCGTTGCTGCTTTTATATCTTTGGCTAAAAATGCATCCAATATCTTCTTATGTTCTTTTAATGCTTCTTCAACTCTACCTTCTGTAGCTAATGATATTTTTCTAGTAGATTTAATAAATTGTTGAAAATCAGTAAGCACATGCTCTAAATAGCGACTACTTGAAGCTTTATAAATAACTTCATGAAATCGAGTATTAAGTTCAAATATCTTCTCAATATCTTTTTTCACAGTATAAAATTCCATCAATTCATATATATCTTTTAAATCTTTTAAAGCATCCTCAGACATACGTTCAACAGACCATTTTGCAGCAATTCCTTCTATGGCCAATCGCATAGTATAGATATCTTCGATATCCTGAGGCGTCACTCCCTTAACTATTACTCCTCTATTAGGAATGTTTTCAACTAATCCGTCTAATTCAAGTTGTTTTATCGCTTCTCTAACAGGAGTTCTAGAAACTCCCATTTCTTCAGCAACTTTTGCTTCAATTATTTTTTCGTCATTTTTATAAACATCGTTTATAATGTCCTCTCTGATTTTCTCAAAGATTAAAGTAGTTAATGATTTATTTTCTTTCTTTTGATCGAAAAGATCCACTTAAATACCTCCAATATAATTGTATACACTTACTCACACTTAAATAATATATTAACAATTATTCATTGTCAATTTGTTTACGCAAATTCCATTTGTCGTATTCGTAGTATTTTAAGTAGAAATACCCTAATAATCCAAATGCAAACACTTTCTCTAGTCAATAAATCCTTTATTCATATTTTTTTTCAAGTAAAAATATAATACTATCGAATTGATCATCAAGGCTATCGACAACACATTATGACTGGAGAATATATCAATCCTGTCTTTCATAAGCCCGATCAACGGTAGCATTATGGCTGCTGATAAAGACGTTGCCAAACTAATAAACGAAAGTACAGTCGCTCTTTTATTTGAAGGAATATGCTTATTGGAATATTTGTTTATTATCGGTGCATACATTCCTCTTGCCATCTGCTGAGGAAGGATGAATAATGCTCCCAACCACATATGAGTAAATCCCATCAACACAAATGATACTAACAAAAGTCCAAGCATACTCATAAATGTTTTGCTCTTTGTTAAACTAATTATCCTAGAACTATTTCTAGAGAAATAAGCAGCTGTCATATTGAAAAAGAAAAAGAATATTCCAAAATACTTGACATCGATATTTACAGATTCCATATATGGTTGATAAAACCAAAATCCTGCTCTCATAAATGCAAAGAAAATCATTGCAAAAACAGCTACAGACCTTATTTTAGGGTGATGAATCACATATTTACCACTCTCTTTTATCTGCGTGAAATACTTCTCCCCGTATTTTCCTTTCTTGTCCTCTATCGGCGGTTCTGTAAAGAGCATAACTATAACAAAAGCAATAGCCATGAATCCTATTGAAAAAACCATCGGCAAATATTCATTGATCGAATAGACAAAACTGGCCACTATTGAACCAAAAGCCTGAGTTATATAAATATAGCTTCTTGCTTTACCTTGAATTTCAGTAAATTCTTCAGTTCTATCTAGAATTTTAAGAGTGTCGTACAGTAGGGCTGAATCAGCTCCAGATTTTAGCGTTATGCCCAAGCTAAACACTATCTCGGCAATCATGAAATGAAAAAAGCTATTTCCTGTTATATAAATGATGAGACTTAGAATCCACATTATTTTTGAGAGTCCAATGCTGAACTTTCTACCTATCTTGTCTGCTATCGCTCCAGTTGGAACCTCGAATACAACTATGGCTATTGCTGAAATTGATTGTAAAAACATGATTTCAGAGAAAGCCAATCCTTTGAAGAAAAGATAGATAACTATAATCGGCCCTAGAATCAGTAATTCGTCAAACATAGAATATATATAAAAAAGTTTAATATTTCGTTTAAGATTCATTTCTTTATTTTCCTCCAAGTAAATTTAAGAGGGTACTTTTTAAGCACCCTCTTAATTATCTTCTCATATTATTAGCTAAAGACCACATTTCATCTGCAGCTCTTAGTGATTTAGTGTTCAATTCATATGCCCTTTGAGTAGAAATCATCTGAATAAGTTCATCAGCAATGTTTACATTGGATTTTTCAACATGACCTTGTCTTAAAACAATTTCAGAATTTTCTATATCAATGGACTCAATTTTATCCGCCACCAAATATCCATTTCCATTTTCTAACAGCAAATTATAATCTTCGATAGAATAGAGTTTCAATTGGCCTACTACTGTTTTCTCACCATATTCATTTGATTCAATGATTTGACCAGAATCGGTAATCTCAACAATGGATTCCGCTAAGATTCCATCAGAAAAATACTCTGCATCGACTACATTTCCTAAATCATCGACAAGATAACCTTCTGTAGAAAGTTTGAAGTTGCCATTGCGAGTAAGATATAAATTATCTTCCTCATTTAAAATACCAAAATAGCCTTCTCCTTCGATGGCTATCGCATAGGGATTTTCGCTTTGAACTATCGCTCCTTGTTCGGTATCTCTAAAAGGCTTAGAAACTTTTGAACCGGTGCCTATAGAAGGATTTCCCTGCCTTGCGTTGTTCGATAATGGTATTCCATTGTTTTTTATTGAATCGTTCAACAAACTCTCAAAATTTGTTTCTAATTTTTTATAACCATCTGTTTGACTATTGGCAACATTATTAGAAATTAAATCTAATTTTTCTTGAAGCGCTGCCAAGCCGGATCTTCCAGTACTTAAAATTCGATACATTTAAACCCTCCTCTTACAGTTTTCCAACTTCATTGACTGCTTTTGAAAGCGTTTCATCTATAGATTGTACAACTCTTTGGTTTGATTCAAACGCTCTTGAAATCTCAATCATTTTAACCATTTCATCCAACACGTTCACATTGGAGTTCTCTTTAAAACCTTGAATAAGTCTAAAATCGCCTTCTACGACTTCTGTGTTTTTATTATTAATATATACTCCATTACCTAAATTCTCTAAATCATCATAATTTGAAAAATCACTGATCATCATAGTGTATATCAAATTGTTATCTCTATCTATAATTCTACCATCACCCTTGATGGTGAATTCAGCATCAAGCAAATTAATCTTCTCAGTCATGCTATTTGAAGCATTTTTGCCTATCAAATAATGCCCTTGACTATTGATTAGGTTACCTACACCATCAATATTAAGACTGCCGTTTCTAGAAAATCCATTTTGTCCAGCTTCATCTACAATTTGAAAAAACGCATTACCATCTATGGCATAATCAAGTTCTTTTCCAGTTTCAGTTATTAGTCCTTGAGTATAATCTGTCTTTACACCGTCAATTTCTGACCCTAAAGAAATACTTCCTACTGTTTCATTTTCTGTATTCTCTCTTTTTATAACATTGACCTTGTCATCTGATTTTACTAAAACCGCCTGTTTTTTAAAAGAAGGTGTCTCAGCATTAGCTAAATTATTAGCAACATTTTCTTGTCTTTTTTGTTGTACTATCATTCCAGATGTCGCCGTATATAGTCCTCTAATCATTTTCTTCCTCCTCATAAAAATCAGTGATTTTCATTTCGCCGGGATATATCATCCCCATATCTCTTGCTCTTTTTTCAATATCGTAATCAGACAACTCATTAACTGATGAAATCATCATAAGCAAACCGCATAATATTAAACCTACACCTAAACCGATGACAAATTCAGGGCTGATCTTTATTCTTTTGAAAATCTTTTTAATAATAAGATCTCCCCCTTATTCATCCCAGTCAATTTTGATATCTCATCGACTGATTTGTTTTTTATATCAATGTCATTAATAAGTCTTTGATATTCTGATTCTTTCTTCTCTTCTAAATGATTTATCCTATTCTCTATGTTTTTCAGTCTTTTAACAATATCATCACTTACACTAACAATATCGGCTGATGGATGTAAATCATTTATGCTGTTATCACTATTTTTTACAACTTCATCTAAAATTCCATCGAATTTGTTCTCTTTTTTCTTAGAATAAACTCCCCATATAACAATTATCATTCCAATACTTATCAACAATACATCCATCGTCAAATCTCCATATATTCTTTAATGCTATTTTTTAATTTAATCAATAACTTACCGTGCAATTGTGAAACTCTTGAAGAAGAAATTTCTAAAATTTCAGCAATGTCTTTTACAGGTAATTCTTCGAAGTAAAGAAGATTCAAAAGTACTTGTTCTCTTTCTTTCAAACTTTTGATTGCATAACCTAAAATCTTTTTTCTTTCCTTATTCTCTAATACTTCATCAGGATTCTTCGCATCCCTATCTTCAATAATATCTTTTAGAGTATATTCCTGATCGACTTTATAAAAAATAATTTTATCTAAAGAATAGCTTGATAAAAAGTGAACCGATGAATAAACTTTATTAAGTTCAGTACTTGTAACCCCCAAATTTTCCATCACTTCGAGATCTGTAGGTTCTCTCATAAGTTTTTGCTGTAATTCTACTACTGCAGCATATAGCTTATTCACTTTATCCATTTTAGTCCTTGAAACTTTTCCATGAACTCTAAGTTCATCGTAAATAGATCCCTTGACACGCCATCTTGCATATGTTTCAAAAGATGCATTTTTTGAACTGTCATATTTTTCCATCGCATCCATAAGTCCGATAATTCCGATACTGATTAAATCATCCCTGTCAAATTCTCCGTTGTAATTTGCAAACGAAATGTCTACAATTTTTTGAACCAAGGGAATATATTTGACTATTTGGTTTTCTTTACTGCAATAACCTGCGCCTTCTGGCATATACATCCCCACTTTATTTCGAATAAGACTTAAGCTGATTCCTCATTTTTTTGAAAACATATTGAATAATTTTTTCTTTCACGGCATTGCTTATATCAATAAATTGAATACCTAACCTATATGAGTATTCACTATTTTTCAATCTCTCTTTTCTTCTGACTTTACCTAATACAACCACATTTATCTGCGAATTCTCAACAATTACTATCAGGCGATCGTTTATTCTTAATTCTTCTTTAACGACCATCCCAATTCCTTCTCCGCTTAAATCGACAGCCATGCAATTTTTAATACGATTTCCATAGTATCTTTCGACATCCTCAAACACAGTTAAATTTGAACTAAATACTTCACCTTGCTCTAGAATTAAATACTTCATTTCCAGAATCACTGGAATTCTTACAAATTTTCTTCTTTGCACTACACTGAATTTTTTTGGAGTATCGATTTCATAAAGAACAATGTTGTCTATAACTTCACTTCTTATTACAGAATAAAATCCATAAATCTTTTTTTTAGTATAATAAACAATTTTAATTTCACTGCCTTGTTTTAAATTTCTAACTATCCCGTTTAACATAGGAGCACTAATAAATAAAGCATTATCATTAAAATCCATTAATGTTGAATTCCCAATAAGCTCGTTTTCGACAGAAAGCACTTCAATTTTGCTCTTTAATTCATATTCCAATACCATCACCTCAGATTATCCAAATACTTTTAACAGTCGATTATATACTTCATCTATGGTTTTTGCTTTAATTTTATTTTTATTCTTATTCAAAAAATCTTTAGAAATGTTGTCAATACAAAGACTTGCCATGCTGTTAGGATATTTTATTATAAAAGGCATCTGTTTCATGACGGAGTTATTGACCCTGACATCATTGACTACATGGCCCAAATATACTAATTTAATTCCTAGAAAACGACTTGTCGTCTCATTTAATTTTCTGAAAGTATTCAACGCCTCTTTTTCATCATTTACTCGATTTACAACAACATTAATTTTCTTCTTTATATTTAAACTGCCAATAATTTTAATAACACTATAAACATCAGTTATTGAAGTCGGTTCGGGAGTTGCCACTAAAATAACTTCATCAGAAAAAGTAATAAATGACATTTGATTCATTGAAATCCCTGCACCTGTATCAATCAGTATAATATCAAATCCACTAAGTTTTTTAAATTGACTGACAAAGATTTGCTTCTCCATCACATCTAATTTACTGAGTTCCAAGATACCAGAACCACCGGGAATAATTTTTGTACCTTCAGGTCCATCAAAAATTGCCTCTTCAATATCTTTACCTCTAAACATAACATCGTATAGAGTTACTTTAGGAGCAATTCCCAATAAAATATCGACATTGGCCATTCCCAAATCCGCATCTAAAACAAGTACTTTTTTACCGCTTTTTTGTAAAGAAATAGCTAAATTCACTACAATATTAGTTTTCCCAACGCCACCTTTTCCACTAGCGATAGTAAAAATTCGAGTATTAGGGTTCTTTGCAAACATTCCATTCAATTTTTTCTTTTCAACAACTAAATCGATTAAATTATCTGCTTGGTTTTTCATACTTTTATTTCTCCCCAAATATATTTAAATAGAACATCTCTTGTTGCATTTTCTAAATCATCTGGTACCACTTGCCCCATGCTTATGTAAGATATAGGTTTGTCACATAAATAGAATGCGTTAAGTATACTGCCGTAGCTTAATGTTTCATCAAATTTCGTCAATATCAAATTGTCAAAACCAACATGTTTATAATTGTTTAACATTTGTATGACATCCGTATTTTTACTTGTCATACTTATAACCAACGATACCTCTTTTTCATCAACTTCAGCTAAATATTGTTTCAATTCCTCTATTTGCTCAGCATTTTTGTAACTACTGCCAGTCGTATCTATCAAAATCAAATCACAGTCACTCAGGTTATCTAAAGCAGTTTTCATATCATCTTTATCCGACACTACCTCAACAGGAATATCTAGTATATTTGCATATATCTTTAACTGTTCAACCGCCCCTATACGATATGTATCAATAGTAATAAGACCTACATTTCTATGGTTGACTAAAAATTCCCTTGAAGCTATCTTCGCAATAGTAGTTGTCTTGCCAACTCCTGTCGGACCTATTAGTGCGAGGATTCTAGAATCCGGCGTTCTTACATTGAGTTTATTATTAAATCTATTCATTAAAAATTCATATAGAACAATCTTATTTATTTCATTTTTATTTATATTATTTTGCTCACAATACGATTCAAAATCCTCGATAATTACTTTGCTTAAATCCATTTCACTAAAAAGATCGTAAATATCATCGTTTTGATCAACAATTTTATTTACACTTGAGTCATTGGATTCTATAAGTTGTTTAACAACTTCTTTTATTTCATTTATCTCACTTCTCAAATATTCTTCCTGTTCTATCTTTTGGTTGGTAATATTTTTTTCTATTACCGGCTCCTGTTTAACTTCAACCGCAGCAGTAACTTCCATCATTTTGGGTTTTAAAAAACCTAAAAAGCCCTTTTGGGAAACTCTTCTTTTATTGATAATTACAGCGTCGTTACCAAGTTCATCTTTTATCTTAATCATCGCTTCATACATGTCTTCAACATAATAGTTTTTAATTATCATCTATTTTCACCATCCCAACACCCTCTATTTCAACCGAATTTGGTATTTCATTTAATGATAACACAGGTAAGTCTGGAAATGTCATTTCAATCAATTTTCTAAAAGGTGCACGTATACGAGGAGAAACCAAGACAACAAGTTGTCTTTCCATACTCATATTAAACGTCAACAAACTATCGGTGCTCTCTAAAATCTTAGTGTTCATTTCTGGACTTATCGCAGGGAAAGAACCTTGAAAAGATTTTTGAATACTGTTATATATTTTTTGTTCAATATCTGGATGAATTGTAATAACATCTAAAATGTTTTTCTCACCGATATATCGTTTTGTAATCGTCCGTCCTAACCTATAACGTACATATTCAGTTAATAGTTCAATATCCTTGGTATTCGGCGCATAGTCGGCCAACGTCTCAAGTATTGTCACAAAATCCCTAATTGACACCTGTTCACTAAGTAGATTCTGCAGCACTTTTTGAATATCTCCCACCGATAAATAATCAGGGACCAATTCCTCTACAACTGCATTGTTACTCTCTTTAACCATATCAAGCAAAGCCTTCACTTCTTGTCTTCCCATCAATTCTTTGCTGAATTTCTTGATTGTTTCATTCAAGTGAGTTACTAATACCGTAGTTGGATCTATAATCGTAAATCCTTTCATTTCAGCTTCTTCTTTATTACTTTCATCAATCCACACAGCTGGTAATCCAAAAGTAGGTTCTAAAGTTTCTTTCCCTTGAATATCTATTTTTTCACTACCCGGATCCATCACCAATAAATGTCCATACATAAGTTCACCTTTTGCAACTTCATTACCGCGTATTTTTATTACGTACTCGTCAGCTTTCAATTGTAAGTTATCCCTTATTCTAATCGGTTGAACAATGATTCCCATTTCTGATGCACATTGTCTCCTAATAGTTGAAATTCTATCAAGCAAATCTCCACCTGAAGATTTATCTACTAAGGAAATCAAACCGTACCCGATCTCAATCTCAAGAGTTTCTGTTTTTATATATCTCATGACATCGTCCGGTTCTTTTTCTGCTTCCTTGCTTGTTTTCTTATTCTGAACAACGGTCTTTTGTTTTTCTCTTTGCTTCTCTTCTTCATATAAAAAGTATGCAATACCCCCACTTATTAAAGATAATAATAAAAACAAGATATTCGGAAGTGCTGGAACAAATCCAAGAAGCAACAAAACCACTGC
Organism: Eubacteriales bacterium; assembly: GCA_030625575.1. Lineage (GTDB taxonomy): Bacteria > Bacillota > Clostridia > Peptostreptococcales > Acidaminobacteraceae > DAOURC01. The sequence goes on from DAOUQP010000022.1 coordinate 18,236, forward strand.
TGTCATAGCTATAACCTTAGGTATTGAAAACAACTGCATTGCCATTTCTTTACCAAAATTGCTCTTCGAAGCAGATCGTGTAACCAAGATACCTGACGCTGTTGAAATAAGCAGCGCTGGAACCTGACTTACAAGACCATCACCTATTGTCAAAACGCCAAACATCTGAATCGCTTCACCAAAAGGTAAACCCCTTTGTCCCACAAATATTGCAATTCCACCTACAAAGTTAATAAGCACTATGACTATACCAGCTATGGCATCTCCTTTTACAAATTTAAGAGCACCATCCATTGACCCGTAGAAATCAGATTCGCGTTGTAAATTCTCTCTTCTATCTCTAGCTTGTTGATCGGTAATAACTCCTGCATTCAAATCGGCATCTATACTCATCTGTTTACCCGGCATCGCATCTAAAGTGAATCTAGCTGCGACTTCAGCAACCCTGCCGGCTCCATTAGTTATAACAATAAATTGAATAACAACAATAATTATAAATATTACAGCTCCAACAATATAATTATTCCCTGTTACAAAACCACCAAAGGCGGAAATCACTTCTCCCGCATAGCCTTTGCTAAGTATCAAACGAGTTGAAGATACATTCAGCCCAAGTCTATATAATGTGGTAATCAACAACATTGTAGGAAACACTGAGAATTCGAGCACATCAACCGTGAACATAGTCAATAGAATAATTATAATCGCTAAAGCAATATTGACAGACAAAAATACATCCAATAGGAATGTAGGCATTGGCAGAATTATCATTGCAACAATACCAATAACACCGAATGCAGTTATAACGTCTAAATTTTTGTATATATTTTCATTTATATTTTTTATTAAATTTGATTCCATAATCTACCTCAAATAGTTTTTTGTCCGATTCATTTTATAAATTGCCGCCAATATTTCAGCAATGGCTTTATAAAGGTCTATAGGTATTTCTTTTCCTACTTTTGCTTTTTTAAATAGCATTCTCGCCAAAGGTTTATTTTCCATGATTGGAATATCGTTTTCTTTTGCAATCTCTCTAATCTTCATAGCCACGTTATCGGCTCCCATCGCCATTACCATAGGCGCTTCATCGACTCCTTCCTCATATTTAACTGCTACTGCAATATGAGTAGGGTTTGTGATGACTACATCAGCTTTCGGTACATCTTCCATCATACGAGACATTGCAAGTTCTCTTTGCTTTTGCCTTCTCTGAGACTTAATCAATGGATCTCCCTCCATCTGTTTCATCTCTTCTTTGATTTCATGCTTTGTCATCCGTAAATTTTTCTTGTGATCGTACTTCTGAAAAACTAAATCTATAACTCCTAAAGAAAGCAAAACAATGGCAATCTTTGAAACTAAACCGACAATCAAATCCTTCATATACGAATAAATTTGCGCAATATTGATATTTGTCAAATTATATATATTAAAAATATTGTCTTTTATAAACGCATAGGCCACATAACTGACTAAAAAAAGTTTAAATAATGTTTTAAATAGATTGAAAATTGATTTTTTTGAGAATTGATTTTTAAATCCTTCTATGGGGTTAAGCTTTTTGAAATCAGGTTTTAACGGGTCCAATGTAAATAAAAATCCCGATTGCACCAAATTCGCAATTATTCCTCCAAGCATAACAGTTATAAATACAATAGCAGTTATACTGAAAAAATAATAGACATTATAAGAAAACATGCCTCTAATACCATTATTTGCAACATCCAAGTTGATATTACTTAAAGATCTATATAAGAATAAATATAAATTTTCAAACGCCTTTTCTCCACTGACTAAGGTCAGCAACACAATAATCAACAAAATAATTGCGGAATTCAAATCAGCACTTTTGGCAACTTGACCTTTTTTTCTAGCGTCTTTTATTTTTTTTGGTGTTGGATCTTCAGTCTTTTCTTCTGTAGCAAAATAAAATCCTTGAAAATCAATACCCATGTCCATTTCAAAAGAAAGGCTAAAATTTACTGCATTACTTCTACTGTGATAGATTGTCAAGGTTACTAGTAAAGCAATAAAATTGATTATTTCAATCCATTTCATTTAATCATCCTTAATATCATGCAAGACTTTTTATAATCTTATCCAAGTAATATGGCAAACTTTCAATAACAGGCATAATAGTGCTTGAAACTGCAGGAATTAAAATAATAAGTACTGTAATTCCAATCAAAACCTTCATCGGTAAACCTAAAATAAATACATTGATCTGCGGTACTGCTCTAGCTAACATTCCCATAATAATATCGGTTAAAAATAAAATCATCAACATCGGCAATGCAATTTGAAAAGCAACTTTGAAACTATTTGTAAATATAAAAACAAAATCCAATCCATTTACAATAGCGAGGCTTTTCATCCCTATCGGCATTATGTCATATGATCTTATCAACGATAATATTAAATAATGATGTGCATCCACCACTAAAAACAGAGCAAGACCAAGCCAATAGTAAATCTTCCCAAAGATTGACACCTTGTTTTGAGTAACTGGATCATAAGTTGTACCGATGGAAAATCCTATTTGAAAGTCTATCAGTTGTCCGGCCATCTGAATTGAAACAAATACTAAATAAGTTGCAAATCCAAGTGCCATACCATAAACCGTTTCGAATATAATCTGCATGGAATAACCGATAACGCTCTCACTTACAACAATATCAATGCTGATTGCCGTATAAATTATATAGCTAAGTATAATACTTAGCCCAATTTTTAAAAGATTCGGAATCCCTTTAGTGCTAAAAAAAACACTCGTATATATAAAACTAGTTATGCGTACCAGTACAAGAAAATAAACTGTAAAATTATAATATTCCATAATATCTACCTGATTACATTCGCAATATTGTCAAACATACGAATTGTAAAACCCGTCACTTGATTAAGCATATAAGGTCCCAGTAATATAATACTGACAAATACCGCTACAATTTTAGGAACAAAAGTAAGTGTCTGTTCTTGAATTTGTGTTGTAGCTTGAAAAATACTTATCAGAAGTCCTACTACAAGAGCCACACCTATAATCGGCCCTGCTGTTAATAAAATTGTAAGTAGTGCATCCCTAATTATATCGACAACCATTGTCTGACTCATAAAAAACTCCTAAATAAAACTTTCTACTAAAGATTTAACAATCAGATACCATCCATCAACCATTATAAACAACAAAAGTTTAAATGGAAGTGAAATCATAACTGGTGGTAACATAAACATACCCATGGACATTAAAATACTCGCTACAATCATATCTATAACAATAAATGGAATAAAAATCATAAATCCCATTTGAAAAGCCGTCTTTAATTCACTTATTACAAAAGCCGGTATCAAAGTCGTAAGTTTTATTTCACTAATATTGTTGGTAGCTTCTTCATCGGCTATCTCTTCAAATAAGGCAAGATCTTTTTCTCTAGTCTGTCTGATCATAAACTCTTTTATAGGCTTTGAGCCGATGTCTATGGCTTCTTCTTGAGTAATTGCACTGTCTAAATATGGATTTATGGCATTATCTATTACATCAGTATATACAGGTGCCATTATAAATAATGTTAGAAATAAAGCAAGCCCCACTAATACTTGATTAGGAGGTGTTTGTTGAGTAGCCAATGCACTTCTCATCAACGACAATACTATGATAATTCTTGTGAAAGAAGTCATCAAAATAATTATGGATGGCACTAATGTCATCACTGTCAATAAAATAAGAATTTTAATGCTGTTGACATAATCATCTGCAGTTTCTGGAGCTGTGATATTTAAATCTATATTTGGTATTTCCACATTTACTTGATCAGCAAATGAAAATGTTGAAAATATCAATAGTATAAATATTATTGCCATTAAAATAGTTTTTTTAATCATGCTTTATAAGTTTCCCTTTAAAAGATTTCCAATCAAGTTGGTTGGATATTTTGCTTGTTTCATTCAAAAGTTTGATTTCTGCCTCGTCTAAAGTTTTAAGATCGACAATATTTGCTTCTGTGACACCTAAAACATGATATTCTTCACCGATTTTTACAACGCTTATTGCCGCCTTATTATATACAGGTACTGTTTCAATAACATTTAACAGTTTACCGTTATTCATTTTTTTGAAATATTTATTTCCAATTTTCAAACTGATATACGCCAATAAGATAACGACAGGCAAAGCAACAAATAATCTTAAGAAACTAGAAGTAATACTATAATCCATTCTCTCACCTACTGAATCAAAAAATTAATGAAGTAAACTTCTAATACAATTTCATCTTCATATAATTCATTAACCTTATCTTTAATTTCATTTTTAAGCATATCTGTGTTTTCTACATTCATGACATCCACTGCCGACTTTGCCCTCAAAGTTTCAATTATAACATCTCTCATTTGTGGAATATTATCATTTAATTCCTTTAGTTCTTTTTTATTCTCATATGTGATAACAATACTGGTTTTCAAATATCTTCTGCTATTTTCATCATTGAGATTTATAACGAATTCATCCATCTGAAATATTTGTTCTTCAATTCTTTTTACGCTTTCATCTTCTCCCGATTTAAAAAAGAATGATTTCGTAAAAAATGCATACCCAACAAAAGCTACAACCAAAAATATTATTACCAACGGGATGATAATAATCAATTTGTTTTTTTTCTTTTTTTCAGGTGGTTGTATATTATTCGGATTCATTCTTTCCGCCAATGTCAATTTCCTCCTTGTCTGAATCTACTAAAATAAGAACATTTACACGTCTATTAAAAGATTTACCAATTTTTGTTTCATTACTTGCTAACGGTTGATACTCACCATATCCCGCTGCAGAAATTCTATCAGTGTCAATATCTTTTTCTTCCGTAAAATACCTTAGCACATTTACAGCGCGAATAACAGATAATTCCCAATTGCTCTGGAATTGGCTAGTATGTATCGGATTGTCATCAGTATGTCCTTCAATAATCAACTCATTATCAAATTGATTGATAAGATTATAAACTTTATCTAAAATCTCCTTGCTCTCTTCTTTAAGATCTGCTTTTCCTGAATCAAAGAGCACGCTTTCATTAATATCGATAATGACTCCTCTTAGATTTGTCCTCACTGAAATTTCAGCTGATAATCCTTCTTGATTAACATACGTTGTAACCAGTTCATATAGTTGCACCAGTTCATTATCTATTGTCTCTATCTCATCCTGTTTTGGAACTGGAATAGGATCCAATATAGGTATTTCCCCTGGTGGTATATCGTTTGGAAAAATTGTCGGCTTTGCCTCTCCAAGCAAAACGCTTTGAAGAGCACTTGCAACATTTTTAAATTTTATTGCATCTAGTGTAGAAAAAGAAAACAGCAATATAAAGAAAGTTAAAAGCAGAGTCATCAAATCCGAAAACGTAGTCATCCACGCAGGCGAACCTCCTCCATCTTCTACTTTTTTCTTACGAAGCATTTGCTTTCACCTCATTTTTGATCGCTTTTTCTCTTGGAGTTAAGAATGTAGTCAATTTTTCTTCTACAATTCTAGGGTTGATTCCCGATTGTATCGATAAAATACTTTCTATCATCATTTCTCTTGTATATATCTCATCTTCTGTTTGACTCTGAAGTTTATTTGAAATTGGTATCAATGCCATGTTTGCAAAAAAAGCTCCATAAAAAGTCGTGATCAAAGCTGTCGCCATACCTATACCAATAGCACTGGCATCGGTAAGATCACTTAACATTGTAATCAAACCAATCAATGTTCCAATCATACCAAAAGCCGGCGCAAGTTCTCCCCAAGATTTAAAAATACTATGCCCCATAGAATGTCTTCTTTCGATTGCTTCTATTTCCAACTCCATAATCTGCTTGATGTTTTCCGGCTCGATACCGTCAACTACCATCTGTAATCCTTTTACTAGAAATTCATCTTCAATAGTAGTAAGCTCATCTTCTAAAGATAAAAGTCCTTCTGAACGGGCTTTTCTAGAAAGATCTGAAACCATGGTCACAAGCTCTACTCTATTGTCTAGCGGATGCACAAAAGCTTGTTTTAAAATTGTTGGTGTTTGTTTTAAAACTTTAAATGGAAAACTCGCTAACAGCGCCATAAAAGAGCCCATCATAGTTATGATTAGAGATGATACGCTCCAAAACATCATCAGACTGCCACCCATAGCCATAGCCATAATTATTAGTGTAGTACCTGCGAAGATAGCGATAATAGGAATAATATCAATTTTTTTCATAGGCTACCTCCATCCAACTCGCTTTTTAAATTCAATGATTTTTTCAATAATCTCATCAGGAGTCTCCTTCACACGTATTACCTTTCCATCTATCAAGGTAATTAACGTATCCGATAAAACCTGCATTTTTTCCATTCTATCGATATTCAAATAGAAAATTTCATCATGTAGTGAAGTTAATTCAATCATAAATTTTCACCCTTCTTGCTTTTATAAGGGTGGGCTAAAAGCCCAACCCTTATATTATCTATC
>DAOUQP010000174.1 GCA_030625575.1 Eubacteriales bacterium
CAGCAGTCTCAACACCTTCCACAATTTTCTTAAGAGCAGACGCTGTATCGTTTGCTATTTCATATCCTTCTTCTACTTTTCTGATTGATAAGTCGATCATTTCTGTCGTTTCTTTTGCTGCTTTCGCACTTCTACCAGCCAGGTTTCTCACTTCTTCAGCAACTACAGCAAAACCTTTTCCATGTTCTCCCGCTCTCGCCGCTTCCACTGCTGCATTAAGTGCTAAAATATTCGTTTGGAAGGCAATCTCGTCAATTACTTTTATTATCTTCCCAATATTGTTGGATGATTCTTTAATATCGCCCATCGCCCCCAACATAAACTGCATTTGTTTATCGCCATTCAACGCATCATTTTTAGCAGTATTTGAAATAATACTTGCCTTAGAAGCATTTTTCGCATTTTCTTTAGTTTGCTCTGCAATCTCTGTAACAGTTGCACTTATCTGCTCTACAGAACTTGCTTGTTCTGCTGCACCTTGTGATAAGTTTTGACTAGATTCAGCTACTTGAACTGTACCAGTTTCAACCTGCTCTACAGATACATTAATTTCATATAGTACCTCATTTAATTGCTTTACGATATTGTTAATCGGATTTTTGAGCCCTTCAAAATCTCCAGAATATTCTCTTTCAATGCTTTCAGTCATATCTCTTTTCGCGACTTTTCCAAGAACCTCTGTGATTTCATCAATATACGATTTGATTGTAGCAACTGTATTGTTTAAATTTTCATTTATCGACTGATAAGTCAATTCAATAATCTTGGTATCCATATCACCTTCAGCAGTTTCTCCATGAATATTTAGATTACCTTTTGATAATTGATCTAAATTGTGAAGCAGCTTTGATACCTCTTTATTTTGGTACTCTGCCTGTTTATCGGCCTTTCTCTGCGCTGATTTAATCTCAGTTTGATCCATTATTATTTCAAATGCTCCAACAATATTTCCTTCTTTGTCTTCAAGATGAATACCAGCGTAATTAATATCCATCGGCGTATCTTTAGCATTTGAAATCGTCTCTTCTTGAATCGTAATTTTTTCTGCCATCGCTCTACTACATGCACATTTTTCAGTGTTGCAATGCTCTGTTTTAAAACTGTCAAAACATTTTGTTCCACTTAATTGATTTGTATCTTTTCCTAAAAGCTCTTCTCCAGCTTTATTCACAAACTGAATATTATACTCTCTATCAAATGCTGCTACAGTTATTGGAAGCGAGTCGAATACATGAACAAATACATTCGTAAGTTCATTTATCTGCTCTGCTATTTCTTTCCAAGCTCCATCTAGATGAGAAGCATCTAGATTATTTCTTAATTTACCACTTCTTGAATCATCTACAATTTTATTAACTATTGTATTCGTTTCATCAATATTTTCAACCATCTTACTTAAACTTTTATTAAGCAGATCTTTTTCAGAACGGATTTCAATATCCACATCGATATTACCATTTGAAATATTTTCAACTATTTCAGCTTGTTTTTTCATTTCACTGATAATTTCGGTAAACACATTCCCTAATTCCTCTACTTCATCATTGGATTTAATGTCAATTTCTACATCAGTATTTCCAATAATCAATTCCTTAGAAACCTCGTTTAATTTCTTAAGAGGCTTAACTATTCTATTGCTGAACAAATATGAAACAATAATCGCGATTACTAATGATAATATACCAAATATAAGAGTCTTATCCATAATCCCTTTGGACGCATCTTGAATTTCATCTGCATTCAAAATCCCCATTATGGTCCAACCGAGTTTATCTATACTCGAATAAACAGCAAACTTATCAATCATCACATCATTTTCTTCGAACTTATAATCCACTATTCCTTCGCTGTTGTTTGACATTTCTTCAAGCAATACTTCAACCGGTAAAATTTCTCCTAACAATTCTTTATTTCTATGTGCAATTACTTTATTATTACTATCTACTAATGTTAAGTATCCTGTATCTCCTAATTCCATATCGTTGATCATTGTAGTCAAATCTGTTAAATATAAATCCATACTCAACACACCCAACAATTTACCATCTTCATCTTTTATAGTTTTAGCCACCGAAATTACAGAATCTCCAGTTGCATGGTCGATATATGGATCAGTCCATATGACATCTTCACCCGCTTCAACAGCTTCAATATACCATTTTCTAGTTGTAGGATCGAAATCTTTCAATTCAACATAAGGATAAATATACATATCTTTTGATACCGTACCGACATATATATTGCTTACCATAGTATACTCTTCAATGTAATCTGCAAAATCAAGAAACATCTCATCAAGATTTTCTTCTTTATTTGTAAATTTAACAATACTTTGATTTTTAGAAACCTGATTTAAACTCATTTCATAAATATCAAAATACGATTCCAAAGTCTTACCGACTTGTTTTGTAATTTCTTGGATGTCTTCTTGTTTTTCATTAAGTACAACTTTTGTTGATTCTTTATAAGTCATAACTCCCATTGTCGTTATCACTATTACAAGTAACGTAACCATTAAAAATATAAATTTCGCCTTAATACTTATTTTTTTATTAAACATTTGTATTCATCTGCCTTCCTTTTTTGTATACCTAATTTCAGATTATAACAGAGAATCAATTGAAATATAGCGTTTTTTTGATAAAAAAAAATTGTTATACGAATTAATGCATCACCTATTAATTTAATACAATTTAATCCGATATGGTAAATAATAAGGTTGAAAACACAACGTAAATCTTATTATAATTACCTCCAAAAAGAAAAAAACTCAATTGTGGTTTTACAACCCAATTGAGCAAAATTAATCATTTTATCTAAATACAGAATATCTATTGTTATCAGTGAATACTAATTTCAATCCAATTTTTTCACCTATCACTTTCATAGTTTTTGCTGTGAAAAATGAGATGTGACTTCTGTCTCTCCTATAATGCCAATCGCAAAATTTTTCATCGTTATTTGCATGAAACAATGTCATTATTCCCAAAACACCATCATCTTCAAGCAGCTCTTTAAACAATGAAAAGTACTCCATCGGATTCTTTAAATGTTCAATAACTTCAGTACAAGTAATCAAATCATATTTTTTATCAACATAAGTTTTTTCAGGCGAAAAAAACATATCATAGATATCCATTTCATAACCATAATCTCTCTCTAAAATCATGGATAGTACTGGTGATGGACCACTCCCGAAATCTAAACCTTTCTTACCAGAACCAACATGCTTCATCACTGCTGAATCCAAAAATCTTTTAAAATAATCTACAAAATGTTGATCTTCAATGGAATTATTATGATAATTATATATT
>DAOUQP010000030.1 GCA_030625575.1 Eubacteriales bacterium
TTCCTTGACAACTGAAACCATTAATCAAATCTATTCAGGTGGATTGCCGATTGAGGGTCTACCGAATGATGTTATAAGGCATGAGAATCATTTTTTACATATCAAAGATATCAATGACGATAGTCATCAAACTTTAGCAAAAATATCAAATGCGAAAGTTATTCCGCTTGAATTTGCAAAAAAAGTAACATATGGGTTAAAGCCTCTCAACCGTGAACAAAAATTTGCTATTGAGCTTCTTTTAGATGAGAGCATACCTATGGTAACCATGGCAGGTGGAGCGGGAAGTGGTAAAACCATCATGGCAACTGCAGCGGCACTCGAATTATATTATTCTGGGCATTATAATAAAATAGTTTTTGTAAGGCCTGTAGTCCCAGCGGGAGAAGATATAGGATTTTTACCTGGTACAGAAGATGAAAAACTGAAACCTTGGATGGGACCTTTCTATGATTCCATAGAAACTTTACTTTATCTAAAGAGCAAATATGCTAAAGGTATGGAACAGACAACCGAGAAATTTGTCGGACAATTAAAAGAAGCAGGAGCACTTGAGATAAAAACATTCAACTATATGAGAGGAAGAACCCTGGAAAGGGCGGTGGTGATTATAGATGAAGCGCAGCAGATTACACCTCACTTGGCAAAACTTATGCTTACTAGGGCTGGAAACAATTCGAAATTTATCTTTATAGGAGATCCTACGGACAATCAGATTGATTCCGTATTGGTCGATTCAAAGTCAAATGGGCTGGTTTATATAGTTGATAAATTAAAAGAATATGACATAACTGGACATGTTACATTAAAGCACGTTGAGAGATCACCGCTTGCAATGTTGGCGGAGGCTAATTTATAAAAAAAGGAGGGATTTTTAGTGAAATTTTCATATGTAACGATTCGGGTTGCGGATCTAGGAAGATCGTTGGAGTTTTATACTAAGATACTAGGCTTTGTTGAGAAAAGAAGGATTACACCAAAACCAGGAATAGAAATTGTATTTCTTTCAGGTAGGGAAGGCGCTGGAGTTGAATTAATTTCAGGAGAAGAATTAAATGAATCAAACGGAAATATATCTCTTACCTTTCTTGTTTCAAATTTATATGAGAGCGTTGAGGATTTGACTGCGAAAAATGTTTTAAATATTGAAGGACCTTTTATACTGGAAAATGGTGTAAAAATGGGACATGTATATGATCCGGACAATAATAAGTTGAATTTTATTGAAATTTAAAAAAAGCCCTAGGAGATATTTCTTCTAGGGCTTTTGGGAGAGCTGCTGAATTTAATCAGCAACTTTAGGACTCGAAAAATATTTCATGTAGTTTTTTTGTAGCAATCAACGAATGACTCTTATCGATAATACACGAGATTTTAGTTTCAGATGTTGAAATCATTTCAATGTTGATTTTTAAATCAGATAATGTTTCAAAGAACATAGATGCAATTTCTCCATGACCGAGTATGCCTGTACCTATTAAGGAAATCTTTGAGACGTTATCTTTTATTATGACATCCTCTGCACCTATATTTTTTGCGAAATCTTTGACAATTGGACTAACTTTATTTAGTTCTTCTACAGGTGTTGTAAAAGAAATATCATTCACATTTTCATGAGTAAGATTTTGTAGAATCATATCTATTGAAACCGAGTTATCAGATAAAGTCTTAAATAATTTATAAGCTATACCAGGTTTGTCGGGAACTCTCGTTATTGAAATTCTTGCTATTGAATTTTCTGAGGTTATACCTCTAATCTGTATCTTTTCCATATCAATCTCTCCAATTATTTTTGTCCCGGGATTATTGTTTAAACTACTTTTTACTTCAAGCTTAACTTGATAATTTTTTGCTAGTTCTACCGAACGAGGATGGAGGACTTGTGCACCTAATTTCGCCATTTCCAGCATTTCATCATAGCTGATGGTATCGAGTTTTTTTGCGTTTGGTATGATTCTTGGATCGGCACTATATATACCATCTACATCAGTATATATTTCACATTTTTCAGCTTTTAGAGCTGCTGCCAATGCGACAGCTGAGGTATCTGAACCACCTCTTCCTAAAGTAGTAATGTCTCCTTTTTCGTTGATTCCTTGAAAGCCTGCGACTATTACAACATTTTTATTAAGCTCGGTTAAAATCCTTTCGCTATCAATATTTTCAATGCGGGCATTACTATGAACTGAATTGGTTTTGATTCCGCATTGAGAACCTGTCAGTGAAATTGTATCAATTTCAATTTCATTTAAAGCCATAGAAAGCAGTGCTATGGAAATCTGCTCTCCGGTTGATAAAAGAACATCTAGTTCTCTTTTTGAAGGAGTAGTGCTTATTTCCTTTGCTAAAGAAAGCAGAGTGTCAGTTGTTTTACCCATTGCTGAAACAACGACTACTACTTGGTAACCTTGATTCTGATAGCTTTTTATTCGATTCGCTGTATTTTTAATACGAGTGGTATCTTTAATAGATGATCCACCGTATTTTTGAACAATAATTTGCTGCATTTTTTATCACCTGTCCGCGTGTCGTATACAAATGTTTGTTGCATGCGTTTTGTGTAGTATAGCATAGGATAAAAGAGTAATCAAGTGGTATAATGATATAAAATGAGAATTTGTGGGGGTATGAGTATGATGGAATTTGTGGAAATAGGAAAGATACATTCTGAGTTTAAAACTTTGAATAATATGCCGATTCAGCCAACGGGTGAAAAATCACTCAAAGGTGAAATAGTTATAAATGAAGAATATGCTGAAGGTTTAAAGGACCTTGAGGAATTCAGTCATTTGATTGTTATATATTTTTTCCATGAGGTTAAAGAACATAAGCTTATTGTGAAGCCTTTTATGGATGATGCGAAAAGAGGTGTTTTTTCGACAAGGGCACCCGTTAGGCCAAATCCGATAGGATTATCTGTTGTTGAAATTGAGAAAATTAAAGGAAATATCATTTATATCAAGAATATAGATGTATTAGACCAAACACCTGTTTTGGATATTAAACCTTTGGTTCCAGATTTTGATTTTCCGAAAGGTGAAATAAAAGTTGGCTGGTTGGAAAATAGATCAAAGGGTGTGAAGGAGAAAGAATCTGATCATCGATTTGTTCAAAAAAAAGAGGGAAATTAAATGAGCGAAGTTGTAAAGGTAGGAATTATCATTTGTGACAGGTACAGTTCTTGCGCAGGTGGAAAATGCTTTAGATCATTAGCAAGTAGAGAAGGTGCTTTTGAAAGGTACGAAGGAAAAGAAGTAGAACTGGTAGGATATACAACTTGTGGAGGATGTCCAGGTGGAAATGTCGAGTATGCTCCTGCAGAAATGAAAAAAAATGGAGCTGAGGTAATTCATTTGGCGACAGGTCTTGTTGTTGGATATCCACCATGTCCGCGGTTATTTGATTTTGTTGAATTCATACCTGAAAAATATGGTATGGAGGTTGTTATTGGTACACATCCAATACCTGAAAAGTATTATACTACTCATATGAATTTGGGAACTTGGGATTCTCTAAAGTGGCAAGAAGCAATTAAAGGTGTTCTTCCAGGTGTGAAAATCAGAAAGGATTATGATTAGCAAATAAGGGGGAAGTATGTTGAAAAAAATAAGCATACTAATGATTATCTTGTTATTAACCATAACAGGCTGTTCGAAAGAAATTGAAGTAGAGCAGCCGATCATAGAAGAAGTTCCAATAGTAGAAGAGCCGATTATAGAAGAATCTCATATTATTGATGAATTTAACGAACTGCTTTCTTTTGGGAAAGCGGATGAGTTAGGTATATTTATCGATGAAAATATTGAAATGGTAGATAAAGCTGAAGCGGAATATATGATTGAGATGCTGGTCGTTTATCAATCGGAATTAATCAATGATATGAATATGAAAATATATGTGATTGACTATATGAATGCTCTTAATGTAGATATGGGTGGTGTGCTTAATCCTGATTTGATAAACAATATCAAGGATGAAACTATTAGAAAAGAATTTCAAGTTTTAGTTGATGCGAAGTTGAAAATCGTTCGTTATGAAGAAAATCCCTCAGTGGAAACCAACTGGGAAGAAATCAGTGGTCTTTCAGAGTATTTTACCGACGATTTCGTGAAGATGATCAATCTCAACAATTTAATACAGAGTCGTATCTATGATTATTACTATCAGGATTTTGATAAACTCGTCGAAGACATTGTAGAAACTGAGCAGTTGATATTATCAAATGAAAAGAGTTTTTTAAGTTGGCAACTTGAACTTGTTTATCAAAAACAAATTGCTGCCCTTTTAGTAGGTCCTGAAGGGGAGTATTTAGGGGCGTTTATCACAAAAGAAGGTCAAGTATATGATAGAATTCTTGAGTTTGGTGAGATTTATAAGGAAACCGATTTAGGTGATTTGATTGATGTGTTGATAAAATCAGATGCTGATGATTTTAGTGTACTTGCCGATATTATCAGATCTCATAATATTCTAGGTTTGAAATCAGACAAGAAGGTAACAATCCAAATGCTCTCAGATGGAGTAAGTACTTTTAATATGACTAGGGTTGATATACCGGGTAATAGCTCGTTAGAAGAGAAGATCAATAGGCTTATCGATGAACAGGTGAATAGTTTATCTTCAGATATCGAAGGACAAAAGTTGGTTTTTATCAATCCTGCATATGGAACGGATAAATATTTGAGTTTGATGATATCTTCAACTTTTATAAATCCTGAATCTGGATATGATTTTAAAAGTTCATTTTTAACCATTGATTTGGAGACTGGAGAAAAAGTAACTCTAGATGAATTCTTTGGATTGCCGTTTGATGAATATAAAATATCTATAGAGAAATTAAAGGATGTTGAATTAAATGAAATGCCGGAATTTATAATGGACAGCATGGGTGTCGTTTTACTGATACCACTAGAAGAACAAGCCTATTCGGAATACTTAATGATAAATGTTAGTGAAATAATGGATTATGTAGATCCTTGGGTATTTTATAAGTAAATAAGGATGATGAAACTTCAATTTCATACATTCTTTTGATATGCTTTATTTAATCCATTGATAACATCCTTTTTATTTTCCTTTCAGTTTTAATCAACTAAAGGATAATTTAATAATTAGGATGTTACAATGGATTTTCTTTTTTTATTTCCTTATAAACATATTTTTTAATAGCGCTAAAAAACCCAACAGCATATTTATCCAACCTAGAGTACCTAAATGATACGTTATGCTTGTGTTGTTTTCATCAACATAAATACCATAATTCCAAAAATTGATGCAATTTAATATGAATAACATCAAAATCAGAAGATACATGATTTTGTTATATTTTTTTGAGACAAACATCGATACTATAATGATGATTATAAAAGCTAAGTAAATAATCATATTTATAATATTGTGAATATCAAAAGGAGGTACTCCTTTAATTCTGATTGGAGATTCATCAAAAAACTTATTCAATTGCTTTGTGACATAATCTTCTTCTAGAGTATTATACATGTGTGCTGTTACGCTAGCTGTACACTGCCCATCTATGACTTCAATCACAGTTGGCATTTCATTTATCTCATGTTTTTCAAGGATTTCATTAAATTCATCCTCGGTGATCAGCTCGTTTTCCATTAAATATTTAAGATTGAAATAATAAACTTCAATCATATTTTTTTTAGCAAATTTTTCAAGGATTGGCATAAAACTTTCACAAGATGTGTAATCTGGACTTCCAAAATATATGAATCCATTCACTACGGAAGTATATTCATCAACGGTACTAAGTGTATGAATGTATTCCTTATTGAATAATGGAATCAAGAAATAGGTTGTTGCCATTATGACAATTATTAGTATGATTATAATTTTTTTCATTTTAACACTCATTTTTACCCCCTAAATAAGTACAATTAAGTTATTAATCTCCAACAAACATGTTATCATCATTATACTCTTCACATAAAATAATACAACAAAAACATTTTGCGTGCCTTGGTGTGGAAGTCTATACTTTAAGTATAATTTTTCGTGAAGGCAGGTTTGATGTGTAGTTATATTTTTTTTGGTAACAATTGTTACCGTTAATGGTTATTGGCATATGCTAAAATGAAATCGATAAAGACGAAAGGGGTTATTAGAATGAAAACTTTTAAAATAAATGATAAATGTATTGGTTGTATGGCATGTGCTAGAGTTGCTGAGAACAACTTTGAAATTATTGATAAAAAAGCTGTTGTAATGAAGCAACCTGAAAATGAGGAAGAGTTGGAGAAGAGTATTCATGCAATGAAGACTTGTCCTACTGATGCTATTGAAAAAATCAAGGTTGAGTTGATTGTAGCAGAGTCGAACGTTAGAGAAACCATGGAAAGATATCCGTTCTTGAAATCTGATTTGATTGAACTCTCAAATAAATTTAAAACAATGCAAAAACCTTTGATGTGGAATTCTGTTGCAAGATTTGCAACTTTTAATGATGCTGCTAAAATGACGGGAGTATCTATATGCGAGATTTTACACTTCATAAACAAGAAACTCGGGCTTGAAAATGAATTGATGGAAGTTTTCCCTCAATGTATAAAGGAAATAAAGTCTGAAATAAGTGTAGAAAAAGATGTTTATTGGGAAGAAGACAATTTATTTGTAGTAGAAAATCAAGATGATTTAGAAGTAGCTATTGGAAAAATAAACTCTTTGAAAGATGGAGAATCATTAACGGTTGAGAGTAGTATTGAAATTACTCCTCTGACAAGATTTGTTGATGAGAATGGATTTGAATACAGTAAAGAACATATTGGTTTGAATAAAAGCAAATTATTTATTCATAAAAAAATTGATGTTAAAGAATTAGATGTTAGAAATATGAAGAAAGACCCTTTTGATATTATTATCAATGAGGCTTATAATGCTAAAGCTGGTGAAAGTTTTGTTCTCATTCAAACATTTAGGCCTATGCCTCTCATCAACATGCTTTCTTCCATGGGATTTGAGCATGAGGTTGAAAAAGAAGAGCCTACAGAAGTTCGGATTAAATTCACAAAAGTCGAAGAGGAAGAAAAAGCCAAGGATGCTGGAGACAAACCATCATTGGTGATTCAATCAGCTACTCCTGTTGGATATCCTATTATAATGAGACTTTTACAATCTGAAAGACTGAAAGAAGCTATAAATATCAAAGAATTAAAGATATGGGAAGAAACTGAAAAGCATTTGGGATGGATTGTCAATGGTAAGGCGGATATAAGCTTTTCAGCAGTAATCACTGCATCGAAGTTCAAAAATTCACCCGTTAAAATGCCTGCTGTCTTTATTTGGGACAACTTCACTCTTTTATCTCGTGATGCAAATGTAAAGAGTTTAGGAGATTTAAAGGGCAAGGAAATTCATGTGCCGTTATTTGAAGATGCTCCACCTGCTAAAATCACAAGATATCTTATTGAATCAAAAGGACTTGATTATAAAGAATTTAAACTTAAATTCGGAAATCCTTTTGGAAGACCAGAGCAGATTATGGCGGATTTCATTATGGGTAAAGCTGATAATGTTCTATTAAGAGAACCTGAGGCGAGTTTTGCAATTGAAGCTATTAAAAAACAAGATAAAGAATATAGTGAAATTGATTATGGAGAGCTTTGGAACGATGCAAATCCTGGGTTTGGTATTTTCCCAAATGCGGGAGTCATCGTAAAAGAAGAACTTTATGTGAAATATCCTGAAGTGATGAAAATCTTTGAGGAAGAATTAAAGGCATCGATAGATTGGGTCAACGAAAATAAAAAAGAAGCGGCGAAATTATCATTCGACATGATGAGAAACAGCATTGAAAATGTGGAAGCTTTTATAAATAGAGCAACTTTTGAATTTGTGTCTGGAGATGCACTTGTAAATAAAGTAGAGGAATTCTATACTATACTTAAAGAAAACGAAATATTGAACATAGATATAGATGATGATTTAATGAAAATTTTTAAAAGCTAGGAACTAAATATGTATATTTACCGTCTAATTTTCGAGGTGATAATGAAATGAAGAAAACATTGATTGTAGTTTTGTTGATTACAATGATTCTTTTTAGTGGTTGTCAAAATGATCAAGAGCCGGAGATCGTTGAAAATAATTTGATTGGTGTATGGATGGAAGACGATGTGACAGCTGTGATGGAACTGACAGCTGAAGGAAGAATTATTGATAGTGGACAGGATGTAGCGGGGTATGAAGTTTTATCGGATAATCAAGTGAAGATTAATAATGGAACTGACGAAATAATAATATCTTATGAGTTGGACGGTTACACTTTGAAATGGGGAACAAATTTTGATGCATATCAAACCTTCTATGTGAAAGATATCTATGAAGGGAAAATTCTCTCTATCAGTGATGAATATGTTGAAGTTCAAGCTTCATTTCCTAATGAAGGCCTTGTAGTTTTTATAATTGGTGATGAGACAAAGTGGAATGATGTCAGTAAAGAGAATCTAGTCATAGGAAGAAAGATCACAGTTTTAACAAAGGGAATCATGACTAAATCTATTCCTCCACAAATGCCGGTACTTGAAGTAATGGATATTCAGGAAAATCATAGTTCGGTTGAAGAAATATCTAAGTATGAATTTGACAAGGTGCTCACAGAAGAAGATGGAGAATATACAGTTGATGTAAATAAGTATTTTGCTGTGGTTTTAGATGCAAATGACGAAGCGACAGAAGAATGGATTATAAATTCAGATAGTATTCGTGGATTAGAGTTGGTTGCCACTACAAAAGAAGAAAATCAATATAAATTTGTTTTTAAGGCAATTATTAGAGGTGAGTATTATGTTGACTATATCTTGAGAGACAATGATACTTATGAGACAAAAGATAACTTTCATCAGCAAATTTTTGCAAGAGATTTTTTTAGTACAGAAGGAAATATTGTTGAAGTTGTTGGATTGTTAGATAAGATTGAAGAACAAACCATTGAGATTTCATGTGATAATAAGATGTATAATGTTTACGTTCCCGATAATAGCCTAATCAAAGATTTTGTAATTGGTGAGAATGTAATTGTAGGATTGGAATTAGGAGAAGCATCATATATCCTAAAAATTATTGAAAAAAAAGTAAATTTAGTTGTTCATGTCGGTGTTGTTGAAAAAATATCAGGTGAGCAATTTACAGTTTTGATTAATGATTATTATCTTGATATTTATCATAATGATCTTGTTGATGATACATATGATCAAGGGGATATAGTATATATAGAGTATGAAGTGGATAAAATAAATGAAGCAAATGAATTGAGATCCATCAAAAGAGCAGAGTAATCTGTTCTTTTTTTTGCTTTATATTAAAAAAATATTGTATAATAAAAGTGTTGAGAAAGTGGGGGAGAGACGATGAATAAGATTGTTTTGTATTATTCAAGAACAGGTAATTCGAAGCGTGTTGCTGAAAAGATTAGCGAGGGACTGGGTGTAGAAATAATTCCAATTGTGGATGAAAATAAATACAAAGGAGTATTTGGCTTTTTAAGAGCTGGGTTTAATGCAGCTAGGTGGAAAAAGGTCAAATATAATGTTGATTTAGAAGAAAAAATCAACGATGATACACATGTCTATTTTGTATCTCCTGTATGGGCGAGTCACAGCGCTAGCGCCGTATATTCTTTTTTGATGGATAACGATATAAAAACAAAATCTATCGTTTTTACAAATAGTGCGAGTTCTCCTGGAAAAGCATATTATGCTATGGAAGAGAAATTTGGAAATTTTCAAAATAAGTACTGTATTACAAAATCTAAGAATAATGAAGATGAAATTATTAAACTAATTCTGAAAGAAGGTAGTAATTGATGGCTGGAGCGTTGCTTATAATAATAGGTTTTTTTATAATGGCTATGACATTTATAAAGCCGAATTTATATTGGAATGGAGCTAGAACTTTAAAACTGAGGAAAAGATTTGGAGATGCCATGGCAAATATAATATATATTTTGATTGCGATTATGTTTGTATTTTTGGGAGTGACGATGATATAATCATTAAGCTGTTTATTAATGAAAAAAAACAATTCCAATTGTGAATTGTATAGCTAGTTGATTGAGATATTATTTAAAATTATGTATAATTAATGTGAGACATTCTAACGGGAGCGAAAATGGATAAAGAAAACAAACTGCCAAAATTTAAAATTTTAATTGCAGATAATGAGATTGAAATGCATACAATAACTTTTAATTTGATTCAAGATTATAAATTCAGTAACTTTAATCTTGAATTTATGCATGCTTTTAATCGTGCTCAGGCTCTTGATTTGTTGATGAAAAATCAAGATGTTGTGATGATTATTGTCAATGAAAAAATGGATACTCCTATTGACGGTATAGCTGTCTCTAGATTTATTAGAGAAGAGCTTGATAATAATACTATGAAAATTGTCTTAAGAACAAAAGACTCGAGTTATTATTCAATTGATTCCTTTATCTATAAATACAACATCGGTGATTGTAAGACATCTAGCGAGTTAAAGGGAAATCGTTTATTTAGATTGATTCATAGTAGTGTTAATCAGTATATTCAAATGCTTTCACTAGATGGACATCGTGTTGAACTGCAAAAAATAATAAAGGCTTCAAGTGATATGCATGAATATAGCAGTCAAGATGAATTGTTAAAAGGGTTTTTAATGCAAATTAGTTCGTTGATAGATTGCAATAGTAACGATAGTCTTGTCGTGGAATGGGATAAGGAAGAACAGTTCGAAATTGTTGCAGCTTTAGGTGATTACAATGAAGATGTGGGTAAATTAATTGAACAAGTAGAGCTTAATCATATGGGAGATCGTAGCTTAAAGAACCATATGATTCAGAATCAAAAACAGAGTTTAGAGTTTTCTGATAATTATTTTTTAGCTACATATAAATCTTCTGTAGGGTGTATATATGGTATTTACTATGAGTATAAAAAGAATACCATTAATCAGAATCTGCTAAAAGTTTTTATGAAGAACTCATCGATATTATTAGATAAATTTTTAATAAATGATAAGATTTACGAAGAACAAAGAGAAATGATAATTTCTTTAGGTGAATTTGTTGAGAAGAGAGATACCTGGATCCATAATCACGTTATAAGAGTATCAAAGCTTTCAAGAGTGTTGGCCAGCAAGCTCGATTTTAATGAAGATGAGATAACGAGAATTGAACTTGCCAGTTCGATTCACGATGTTGGAAAATTAGTAGTACCGGATAGCATTTTAAATAAACCAGGTAAACTTGATGTGGAAGAATTTGAAATAATCAAGAAACATACTACAACAGGGTTTCATCTGTTTGAAGCATTAGATACATCCTTTTTAGAAATCATTAAAAATATTATCAGACATCATCATGAGTGGTGGAATGGTAATGGATATCCTGATAACTTAACTGGAGAAAGAATACCGATCGAAGCTCGATTAGTTGCGATAGTAGATGTATTTGATGCATTGACAAGCGAAAGACCTTATAAAAAAGCATGGCCATTGGAAAAAGCGGTTGATTATATAGAAAAACAAAGCTCTATACAATTTGATCCGCGATTAGTCGATGTATTTATGGATTCATTAGATGAAATAGTAGAAGTGTTAAAAGAATATGCAGATTGAAAAGAAAGCTAGCCGATAGGCTAGCTTAAATATTTTCCCAAATAATATATTTGTTTAGTATTTCAGCAAATTTTTCAAGTCCAATTTTATCATTCTCGCTAAATCTTGAAAACAGAGGACTGTCAATATCGATAACAGCAATTACTTCGTTGTCTTTTATGATCGGCACTACAATTTCTGAATTTGATGCACAGTCACATGCAATATGACTTGGAAATGCATGTACATCTTCGACTACTATTGTTTTCATTTCCTTTGCAGCGGTTCCACAAACACCACTACCTATTGCGATATGAACACATGCAGGTTTGCCTTGAAATGGACCTAGAACCAATTCGTGAGTCCTCATGATGTAGAATCCAGCCCAGTTGATATCGTCCAGGTGTTCCCATAAAAGAGCAGAGGCATTTGCCAGATTTGCTAAACTGTCTTTTTCAAATCTAATCAATTTTTCGAGTTCAAAAATTAAATTAGCGTATAAATCTTTTTTTGCGTTGATTTCAAACATAATATCACCTATATAGCCCAATCTCCATCTCTAAATATTTGCAATTCAGTTCCATCATATAGTGTACCTATGATTTGTGTATCTTTATTACCTATCATAAAATCGACATGTATCAATGAATTGTTGACACCTTCGTTTTTAAGCTCTTCTTCAGTCATCTCTGGTCCCCCAACTATACTTGTTGGATACGCTCTTCCAAATGCCAGGTGGCAAGAAGCGTTTTCATCGAATAAAGTGTTGTAAAAGATAATATCCAATTCTGAAATAGGAGAGTGATAGGGTACTAGAGCAACTTCACCTAAATAGATAGATCCTTCATCTGTTTCCAGCATTTCTTTTAAGACATCATAGCCTTCTTTAGCGTTAAATTCAATCGCTTTACCGTCTTTAAAAGTAAATTCCATTTCAGTTATCAGATTTCCCATATAATTTAGAGGCTTTGTACTTTTTACTTTGCCGTTGACTCCATTTGATTTAGGCAAAGTGAAAACTTCTTCAGTAGGGATATTGGCAACAAAGTAAGTATCGTGAGCGTTGTTTTTACCACCGCCTTGCCAATAGTGTTTTTCAGGTAATTCCACTATTAAATCTGTTCCTTCAGAAATAAAATGAAGTGATTTGAATTTTTTGTCGTTTAAAAAATTTGTTCTTATACTTAGATTCTCAAGATGTTCTTTCCATGCTTCAATAGGATCTTCTTGATCTACTCTTACAACCTTGAATATTGCATCCCAAAGTTTTTCTACTGAGTCTGGATCGTTATTGAAGACTTTCTTTGCCCAAGCTTCGGTAGGAATAGATACTATAGACCAGGCCACTCTACTGCTCATGGTGTATTCTCTATACTCTTTTAAAGCTGTTGTTGCAGCTTTCATATAGGTTGACATTTTTTTTGGCTCAATGTCTTTCATAAGTTCTGGATCATTTGCCAAAACAGTTAAGAATGCTGTGTTTTCTTTAACCATATCGTTTTTTCCATCTGCGATCCATTTCGGAAATGTTTCAAAAACAGAAATATCAGCTTCTGAAAATCTAATATGCGTAGTTATTTCATCCTTCCAATCTACATATACGTCCTTAGCACCAGCTAAAAAAGCTTCTTTTGTTAGAAGTCGTGTAAATTCTACGCTTTCTATAGGTGATGTAATAAATAAATTTTGTCCTGGTTGAATATTTATGCCTGTTTTTATTGCGAGTTTTGCATAATCTTTAAGTTTTTCATTAAATAATTTCATTTTATATCCCTCCCATCTCCATTATAAGATAAAATATGTATATATAAAATAAATTATATATAATTTCTTGGGTATACAGAAAAATAGGTGATAATAGATGGAAAAAAGAATTTTACCCCTAAAATATTTTAGTTTTACATTGATGATGATACTTGGATTGTTTTTTGACGATGTGAATAGTTCAAGAATATTCATCCTCGTCGCTCTTTTTCTTGGTTTGTTTTTAATCAGTGGACTTAGAGATTATTTTAATAAACACATAGAGGCGACTTATTTAATAGATGGAGTATTGGTTTTACTTATAGAGTTGAATTCCAGATACGTTGTCAATTACTTTTATCATTTGTTTTATATATTTATATTGATAGAATTATTTATTATATTAAAGAAAAATGCGGTGAGGATTTCTGTTTTCATTACTATGGTGTCTATGTATAAATTTGTTTTTTTAATTAAGGAAAGATTCAGTCTTGGTACGATTTCGCAGGTCCTTTTTTTACTGTTTATAAATATATTGATTATTAGCTATGGAATCCTAAATAATCGGTATCGTAAAGAGAAAGAAGAAAAAGAAAACCTATATAAAGAACTTGAAAAAATGACAAGGGAGCAAGAGAGACTTAGAATTGCAAGAGATATCCATGATACATTAGGTCATGAAATGACAGCCTTGATTATGCAACTTGAAATGGCTTCGCGTCTAATGGATAAGGATTTTGAAAAGACAAAAGAAATAATCGACTCGGCAAAGAAAGGCGCTAGAGAAGGGCTTACGAAAATTAGAGGAGTTGTGGAAGCGCTTAGAGAAGATGATGTCAATTATAATAAACTCATCAATGGATTGATTGAGGACTTTAGATTAAAAACCGATTTGGATATCAAGTATGAATACAATGTCGATTTTAACAAAAATGATGTAGGAGAATGTCTGTATAGAATAGTTCAAGAAAGCATTACAAATGTTTCGAGGCATTCTAATGCCGATAGTATTGAAATAAGAATCATTCAAAACGCTGATAATATAAAGTTTTGGATTAAAGATAATGGCAGTAAAAAACCTGTAATAAAAAAGGGTTATGGTTTAAAAGGATTAAATGAGAGAATTGAGAATAGAAAAGGTAAAATGAAAATATATTATAATGAAGGATTCATTATTGAAGGATTCATTCCGATAGGAGGAAATCATGATTAGAGTTTTGCTGGCTGATGATCAAAAAATTCTTAGAGAAGGACTAAAGATGATTATTGAAATGGATGATGAGATAGAGGTTTGTGGAATTGCTGAAGACGGAAGAGAAGCTGTCTTTCTTACAAAAGAACTAAAACCCGATGTCGTCGTAATGGATATAAAAATGCCTAGGATGAATGGTGTGGAGGCAACCAAATTGATAAAGGAATATGATTCTGAGATGAAAGTGATTGTCTTGACCACTTTTAAAGATGAAGAGTTTATTAAAGAGGCGATTATGAATGGAGCTATGGGATATTTACTAAAAGATGAATCACCAGATGAAATCATTAAAGCCATTAAAACCGTTTATGGAGGTGGGGCGTTGATGAATCCCGCTGTTGCAAATATTTTCTTAAGTAAAATGTCTGAGATGATGAAACAAAGAGGTAGTGAGGAGTTTGATGAAGGAATCTTGACATCAAGAGATAAAGAAATTATTTTTTTATTGACTGAGGGGCTTAGTAATAAGGAAATTGCTAAAAAAGTATTTCTATCAGAAGGAACGGTTAAAAATCATATAAGCAGATTGTTGGAAAAGCTTGATTTAAGAGATAGAACTCAGCTCGCTGTTTTTGGTGTAAAGAATAATATCAAATGAAATAGTGACAAAAGTCACTATTTTTTTTAGTATATTGATGACTATATATAGCATATGTTTTTCAAATTAAGATGTATCATATTGTCATAAGGAGGAGTTTAGATGAGAAAATATATATTGATAATATTAATATTGAGCATTATAACCATGATTGGTTGTAATGATAAAGGTTATGACGATTACAAAAGGGCTCTTGAAAAAACCAATGATTTAAAGAGTTATGAACTTTATTGGGATATGAAAGTTGAAATGGATTATAATTATGAAGGCTTAGATCAAGATGATATAGAAATGATAAAAAATTATGAAAATATGGAAATGGAAATGATATCTGTAGAAGATCATAGAAAAGGCTATGTGGATTCTGAAATATATATTTCTTATGGTGGTATCGGGTTCAATGCGGATTACTTTGTTTCAGACCAAGGTTCTTATTTGTCGTTACCGTTTGTCGAGGGTTATATAGACATGACTGATGTAGAAGGCGAAGATTTCATAGCGATGGATTATAAATTTTTAATAAGTAAAGATACTACAGATGAAATTCAAAAGCTTTGGATCGAGACGATTTCTTCTGAGAATGTATTCAAAGGTGATTCTATTTTAGTGGATACTAAAGATGGCAGTGTAAAGACTACTAAATATACTATAGAGATAAACGATGAAGTATTTAAAGAGTTTATGTCTAAAACGTTGGTTTTAATAATGAAAGATGAAGAGTTTATGGAATATTTGAAAAACAGTGAATTACCAAAAGATTTCAACATGATTGAATTGATCGAGGAGATAAAAAAGTTTAAACTGGATAAGTTTTTATATGAAATTTATGTAGATGTAGATGGCTATATAGTTAGTGAAGATATAGAAATTGTTATAGATTCTGAGCAGGATTACCTATCAGGAATTGATTTTAAGTTAAGTAGCAATATTTCCAATATCAATAAAGAATTTGATTTTGAGTTTCCTTATGTAGGTGAAGATGATCTGATGAAATTCGATGAGTTGAAAGAGCTTGATGAATTTAAAGAATATTTACCGTTTGAAGGACAGGAGGAAAACCAATGACTAATTTATTAAAAATAAGAAATTTAAGAAAATCTTATGGAAATATCAATGCTGTAGATGGAATAGATTTTGATGTTAGAGAAGGCGAAATATTTGGACTGTTGGGACCTAACGGCGCTGGTAAATCAACAGTGATTTCCATGATTTCTACTTTGTTCAAACCTGATTCTGGAGATGTTTTATACAACGATAAAAGCATTGTAGAAAACAATAGATTCATACAATCTGATTTAGGTATTGTTCCTCAAGATATCGCTCTTTATCCTACATTGTCCGGGCTTCAAAATCTAAAATTTTGGGGAAGAAATTACGGGCTTAAAGGCAGGGAACTTGATGAAAAAATTCTTGGGGTTTCAAAAATCATCGGGATTGAAGAGAGGCTTAAAGATAGAGTAGATAAGTATTCCGGTGGGATGAAAAGAAGGCTTAATATCGGCGTTGCTTTACTTCATGATCCCAAGATATTGATTATGGACGAACCTACTGTCGGAATTGACCCTCAATCTAGAAATCATATTCTAGAAACAGTTAAAGATCTCAATAAAAAGGGAATGACGATAATATATACATCGCATTATATGGAAGAAGTTGAATTCCTTTGTGATAGGGTCAGTATTATGGACGATGGTAAAATCATCGCAACAGGGACTGTAGATGAACTTATTGAGATTGTAGGGTCTACATTTAATGTTGTTTTAGAATTTAATATAGTTGAAGAAGAACTTGTTCAAATGCTTAAAGGACTGGAAAATGTGCAAAGCATCACTATTGATGGCGATAGTCTGATTTTAAATGTTAAAGAAAACGGTATTTTAAAAGCTGTAGTGGATAAATTAAATGGATCCAAGTATCATGTTGTGTCAATGGATGTAGAAAAACCGAATCTAGAAACGGTATTTCTATATTTAACTGGTAAGGCTTTAAGGGATTAAGGTGATGATGATGAAACTTATGAATATAGTTAGGAAGGATGTCCGGATACTTCTTAGTGATAAAAAGATGTTAGCTATCTTGATATTAATGCCTATCATTTTGATGACGATACTTGGAAGTGGACTTTCTAGTAGTTTTCAAAGTGGAACCGATTTTGAGCAATTTAATATTGGGATTGTCAGAGAATATGATGTTCTTTCGCCTCAAGAAGCTTTGGAAAGCATCTCTCTCGTTGAAGGAATCGACACCCAAGATATTGATTTCAATATAGACGAAGTGATATTTGATGAAGTTTTAAAATCAGAGGATATTGAAAAGTTGTTTGTGTCATCTGAGTATTTATCAAGAGATAGTGCACTAGAAGCGTTGGAAAACGGTGAAATATCGAGTGTTGTTATTTTTCCTGAGAGTTTTTTGAAAGATACGTATATAAATATGCTTACTCCTTTCAAACAAAAAATAAAAATAGAGATTATTGTAGATCCTAATCAGAATATAAAATCTCAAATTGTCATTGCTGTTTTTTCGGGATTTGAGAATTATTTGAATCACATGATTACAGCTAAATCGCTTTTTACTGAAACGGTGATAAAAAGTGGAATGGGATATGAAGCCTTGGAGAATTTAGATAAGGTATATGAAGCTTTTGAAGATAAGTTCGAAAGTGATATTAATATTTCATATTCGAATTTCGAAGCAAAAAAAATGGTGAATTCGATGGAGTATTATTCTATCGCCATGCTTAGTATGTTTATCTTGTTTACAGGTGGACAAGGTGGAAGAATGATGCTTGAAGAGAAAAATCAATATACTTATCAGAGAATGAGTGTAAGTGGTATTAGCAAGTGGCAAATATTTTTTGGCAAGTTTATAACAGTTTTAATTATTGGAATAGTTCAGGTTGGTATCATGATTGCCTATACATCTATCGTATTAAAGGTTAATTGGGGAAACCTCATCAATGTCGTTGTGATTACAATATGTGCATTATTGGCAGTTGCCGGTATGGGTGGGATGATTTCAGCAATTACTTTGAAAACGGGAAATTTTAAAGTAGCAAATTTGATGGAAAATTTTATATTTCAAATAATGGCGTTTCTAGGAGGAAGTTTTGTACCTGTCGAAATGTTACCGAATATTTTTTCTAAAATCAGTTATTTTACAATTAACGGATTAGCGTTAAAAGCTTATTTATTAAATATGCAAGGGTATTCTATTCTAGAGTATAGAAGTTTGCTGGGAATATTACTTGGGATTACAGCGCTATTTATTTCGATAGGAATAGCAATAATGAATCAAGAAAAGAGGTGGAAAAATGCTGAACATTATACGCCTGCGGATGCTTAAATTTAAAGATGATTATAAGATTATTCTTCTCATGACGATTTTGGCGCTGGCTTTTACATTCGTTTTTTCTTGGTCGCAATTTGAAGGTGAATATAAAATGACTATTGGAATTATCAACGAATCTGAATCCACCTTTGCCCAAGAAGTGATTGAAAGCATCGAGAAATCGAATGAATTCATTGTTTATGAAAGCAGTTATGAAAATGCAATCGTCAACTTGAAAGATCGTTCAATATCTTTTGCTCTATATTTTGATGAATCTTTTAGCGATAAAAATATAGACTTTGAAATATTGCGCAGTGTCGAAACGATGGAGAGTATTCAAGCTGAGAATAAATTAAAAAACATCATTAACAACAATCTTATTATCGATAAAATAGTTTCTAACATCTACTTCGGACTTTCACCAGTTATCGATTTGAATTTTGACGAAATGAAAGAGACTTATGTAAATGATTTTGAAAATTGGAAAGCATATTCATTGGATTTAAAAAGCGGCAGGGATAGTATTTGGAAAAATTTCGATTATGAAATACACATGCTTATAGGATTCAATTTGATGTTCTCGATGTACACGATTATCTTTGGAATGGCCGATATTTTAAATGATAAAAAATTGAGAGCTTTCCAAAGAACTTTGGTATCTCCTATTAAAAAGCGCGATATAGTCATAGGGAATTTGATTAGTACAATGGCTATCGGTTTTATGCAAATGTTAGTTGTCTTGCTGGTAGGTCAATTTGTTCTCGGTATCGATTGGGGACAGTATTTCTACGGCGTCGTATTGATAGTCTTCACTTTTATTTTCACTGTGTCTTCGCTTGGGTTGCTGCTTTCGAATGTCGTCAGTACGATGGGGCAGTTAGGGGCGTTGACTCCGATTATCATCACGGCTACTTCTATGATCGGGGGATGTATGTGGCCTCTTGAAATTGTAAATTCAAAAGTGCTGTTGATAGCATCTAACTTCACTCCGCAAAAATGGGCATTGGCGGGAATTAAAAGCATAGCGATGTATAATAACGAGTTATCATCCATCATTAAACCGACAGCAGTGTTGTTGTTTATGGGAATTGTATTTTTAATTCTAGGAATTTATTTCCTTGATAAACAGGAACTAAGTTTCAATAAATGATGTCTTAAAGTTGATAGTGTTCATAAAACAGTCTACAATAGGGGTAATTGATATTATAAAGTGAGGATAAAAAATGATAGAAATTATTTCAAGAAAACAATATGATGAAAAATTTAATGAGGGATTTCCACTATTGGTCCCTCAATTTGTTTTGGAAACCGATTTGTCGAAAGCGGAAGGTGAGCTTTTTCATCTTCTAGATCACAAAAATCATTTCATAGCTAAAGGGTATGTAGGGAAGCAGAACAAAGGCTTAGGCTGGCTTTTGTCGTGGAAAGAAAATGAAGAGATAAATGATCAGTTTTTTATGAGTAAATTCATTGTCGCTTTGAATAAAAGAACAAAATTTTTTCAGGATGAAGAAACTACTGCTTTTAGAGTGTTCAACGGTGAAGGAGATGGAATAGGTGGACTCACTATAGATTACTATGGTGGATAC
>DAOUQP010000161.1 GCA_030625575.1 Eubacteriales bacterium
TTAGGAGATAAAACACAATTGACTGCTCTAGGTCTTGGAACAAGTGAATCCTATCCACTTTTGGTGTTGTTGGGAACAACTTCAGGAATGGTGTTGACAAGTTTGCTTGGAATTGTTGTTGGAACTAAACTTGGAAAAAAAATGCCTGAAGATAAGTTGAAAATGATGTCGTTTTTGATTTTCTCTTTCTTTGGAATCGAGAAATTATATACAAATTTATTCATTAAATATGATTTAATCACATTTTTCTACTTTTTTATGACCATATATATCATTATAGCAATTGTTGGTTTAAGAAAATTTATAAAAAAATTCAAAATTCTACAAGAAACTTCTTTTAAAAAACAAGCTCAAAGTTTGTTTGAATTGAAAAATAATATTAATAAGCAAGCCTTGAAAATGTGTAAAAATTGTAGTGTATGTGATGAAGATATTTGTCTGGTTGGTTATTTGAAGTCAATTATAGAATCAAAAGAAAAAGTAGAATCGACTGATGAATCAATGATTTCTACACTTTTAAATAAATCGTTTGATAAGGAAGAAGCTAAAGAGATTCAAGCTATTCTAAGAAATTATTATATCAAATATCCAAATGAATTTATAAATAATAAGTGTCTTTTAAAGGTTAGGGAAATTGCAAATATGGTTATATATAATAATATTTTTGAAAATGAGTCAGAAGATGAATTTTTAGAAAGAAAGCAGTAGAAAATCATGGTAAAATAGTACGAGAACACATATGGAGGTATTGTAGTGGGAAAACTGTTTGGAACAGATGGAGTAAGAGGAATTGCAAATAAAGAATTGACTAATGAATTAGTTTATAAACTTGGAAGATTTGGTTCGTATGTATTAACAAAGAATTCAAATAAAGAAAAAGCGACGATTTTGGTTGCTAAAGATACAAGAATATCTGGTGATATGTTAGAAAATAGTTTGATAGCGGGAATTCTTTCTGCTGGAAATGATGCTGTTAAAATTGATGTTGTGCCAACACCGACGGTTGCTTATCTTGTTAGAACCATGGATTTTGACGCAGGGGTAATGATCTCGGCTTCGCATAATTCTTATGAAGATAACGGCATAAAATTTTTTAATGGCGATGGACTGAAATTATCGGACAGTATCGAAAATAAAATTGAAGATTATATTTTGAATGACGAAGATATTGAAGAAGAAATTATCGGAACAAATTTAGGTAGAGTTCATCAGGATTATTATTTGAAGTTTAGATATTTAGAATATATAAAATCTATTGCAAAAGATGACTTTTCAGGTTTGAATTTTGCCATCGATACTGCCAATGGTGCAGCTTCAGAATTGGCGCCGACGCTTTTTAGAGAACTAAATGCAAATGTTCATGTATTAAACGATAAACCAGATGGCATAAATATCAATAATAATTGCGGATCAACTCATTTAGAAGGATTATCTAGATATGTTATCGATAATAATTTGGATTTTGGTCTGGCGTTTGATGGTGATGCAGATCGTTTGTTGGCTGTAGATAGCAAAGGAAATTTAGTTGATGGCGATAAAATAATGACAATTTGTGCTCATGATATGAAAGAAAAAAACGAATTAAAGAATGACACTATAGTTGTTACTGTAATGAGTAATATCGGGTTTCATAAGGCTATGAAAGAAAATGACCTAGACGTAGAAGTAACAAAAGTCGGGGACAGATATGTATTGGAGAAAATGCTTGAAAAAGATTATTCAATCGGCGGAGAGCAATCTGGACATATCATATTTCTAGATCATAATACGACTGGAGATGGACTTCTAACTGCAGTGAAAATATGTAATGCAGTTATTGATTTAGACAAGCCGTTGGATGAATTATCTCAAGTGATGAAGTCTTATCCTCAGGTACTGCTAAATGCAAAAGTGAGTGTAGATAAAAAAGATTTATATGAGGATCATGAACTGATAAATAAAAGAATTCAAGAAATTTCATCTGAGCTTGAAGGTAATGGGAGAATATTGATTAGACCATCTGGAACAGAGCCTCTTGTTAGGGTAATGCTTGAAGGTGAAAAATTGGATATATTAAATAAATACGCTAAAGAATTAGTTATGCTTTTTGAGGAACATTTAAAGTAAATTTGTGGTAAAATAAAAAAGGACTGTAAGTTTTATTGAAAAGGAGGATATTAAAGCGCCAGAACTGTAGCAAACAGTTGACGAGGATAAGGGTTATCGAAAATTCGGCGGATACCTTACGGCTTCCTAAAGTCGTTAGAAGTTAGCAAAACCAAGAAGTGATTTTTGGGACAAATATAACTTGATTAGGTTGACAGTCCAATTTTAAATACAATAAAATTGGAGGAAAATTAAATATGTGTGGAATAGTAGGATATATAGGAGAAAACAAAGCTTTACCTGTACTAATAGAAGGACTAACGAGACTTGAATACAGAGGTTACGATTCAGCGGGGATTGCATTTTTAAGAGATGGAAAAATAGAAATAAAAAAATGCAAGGGAAGATTGAAGTGTTTAGAGCCATTGATCGCCAATGAGAAAATTGATTCAAAAATTGGGATTGGTCATACAAGATGGGCAACACATGGTGAACCAAATTCAATCAACGCTCATCCTCATATCAGCTCTCAATCTAAAATTGCAGTAATTCATAATGGAATTATCGAGAACTACATGCAATTGAAGGAATGGTTAGTTGAAGAAAGAGGAATAGTCTTTAAATCTGAGACTGACACTGAAGTAATAGCACACCTTGTTGAATATTATTATGATGGAGATTTAATGGATGCTGTATATAAAGCTATCGATAAGATGGATGGTGCATATGCATTAGGCGTAATATCACAAGATGAACCGGATAAAATAGTTGCTGTTAGGAAAGACAGTCCTTTGATTGTGGGCCTCGGAACAGATGCAAATTATTTAGCTTCTGATATTCCGGCTCTAATTAAGTACACTAGAGATATGTACTTGATTGAAAATGATGAAGTTGTACTTCTAACAAAAGATGATATTAAAATTTTTGATGGTCTAAGAAGAGAAGTCAAACGAGATGTTTTTGAAGTGACTTGGGATGTGGAATCTGCAGAAAAAGAAGGATTTGAACATTTCACGATTAAAGAAATTTTTGAACAACCTAAGGGTATTCATGAAACTTTGCATAGAAGATTAGAGAATAATAATATTATTAATTTAGATGGTATACAGATTACCAAAGATGATTTAGAAAAAATAAATAAAATATATATTGTAGCTTGTGGAACTGCTTATCATGCAGGACTTATTGGGAAATACGCGATAGAAAAATTTGCTAAAATTCCTGTAACTGTAGATGTAGCTTCGGAATTCAGGTATAGAGATCCTTTTGTAGATGAGAATACTTTATTTATTGCAGTTTCTCAATCAGGAGAAACCATAGATACATTGTCTGCATTGAGAGAGGCGAAGAGAAAAGGAGCTAGAATCCTAAGCATAGTCAATGTTGTAGGAAGCTCTGTAGCGAGGGATTCTGACGATGTATTCTATACTTGGGCAGGCCCAGAGATAGGGGTCGCTTCTACTAAGGCGTATACAACTCAGCTTATCGCTATGTACTTGGTTGCGCTTCATATGGCAAAAACTTTAGGTAATATTGATGATGATTATTATAACGAAATTATCGAAGAGTTAAAATCTATGCCAGATAAGGTTCAACAAATACTTGATAGTGAAACTCAGATAAAACAATTGGCGGATACTCAGTTTAATAATGAGCAGGTATTCTTTATTGGTAGAAGTGTAGATTTTGATACAGCACTCGAAGCTTCATTAAAGCTAAAGGAAATATCATATATCAATTCGTTTGCAATTCAAGCGGGTGAACTTAAACACGGTACAATAGCTTTGGTAGAAGATGATACATTAGTGATTACTTTAGCAACTCAAAATAGACTATTTGGCAAGATTCTTTCAAATATCAAAGAGGTTAAA
>DAOUQP010000085.1 GCA_030625575.1 Eubacteriales bacterium
TTGAAAACTCTAGCTCCATCTAAATGAACTGGAATACCACGACTATTGGCAATTTCATATACTTCCTTCATATAAGATACAGGGATAGCTTTCCCACCACCATGGGCATTTTCCATGCAAATAAGTCCTGTATCCGGATAATGAATATCTTCCCCTCTAATCATCAACTTCAATTCTTCAGTATTTGCAACTCCATTTTGAGTTTGAATGACTCTTGTCTGAACTCCAGAAATAACGGCAGAAGCACCTACCTCATGCCATATAATATGAGAATCATGTCCAATGATGATTTCATCGCCTCTTTTAGTATGAGTCAATATCGATACTTGATTGCCGAATGTACCACTCGGAACAAATAGCGATGCTTCTTTTCCTAATATTTCAGCTGACATAGCTTCCAATATATTCATAGTCGGATCATCACCATATACATCATCGCCAACTTCAGCATTTGCCATGGCATTTCTCATTTCATCAGTAGGTTTTGTGACTGTATCACTTCTAAAATCTAAAATTTTCATTATAAATCCTCCTTATTTTATTACTATATTTATATTATAATGAAAATGGGTATAAAATATACAATTGGAGGGCAAATTATGAATATTTTTGTTAATAAAACACTTTATATATTTACTGTATTGTTCATAATAATATCAGGTAGTTATATTTTTAAAGAAATTTTTGTATTTTTCATGCCGTTTATTCTTGCTTATTTTGTGGCAAAGAGCATTAATCCCTTAAAAAATTTTTTAAATAAAAAGATTCACTTACCAATGGCATTATCCTCTATTATTGCATTGACTGTTATTCTTTCTATTTTTGTAATAGCGCTCTATTTTATTATAAATATACTTATCGACCAAATTAGTTTTTTTTCAGAAGATTTGCCATATCTAAGTGAACGACTTTATGCAGCTTTAAATTCAGCAATTAATGCTATAGATGATTTTTTAAATATCACGCCTGTAGTATTTGATGACATGTTTAAAAAAATCATTGATTTTTCTATCAATACCATTGGAGATCTTTCAAAGGATGTTGGTATAGTTCTCTTGAATTTCCTTACTTTTTTGCCGAGTTTATTTTTCTATACTTTGATTACCATCATTGCGACATATTATATTTCAAATGATTTTGAGAAAATAAATAAATTTTTTCCTGATTTATTTAATAAAAGTACTACCTTAACGAGAATTCGAAACACTTTTAAAAACGATATATCATTTGCTCTTATTGCCTACATTAAAGCTCAAGGCATTTTGATGATTATCACTTTTATTATCGTGAGCATCGGACTTAGCATAATGGGTTATAAATACGCCATATTAATAGCGTTAGGTATCAGTATTTTAGATGCACTGCCTATTTTCGGTACAGGAACAATATTCGGTCCATGGATTATTATTGCGTTACTTAATACTGATTATGAAGTGGCTCTTTTCCTATTAATCATCTATCTTGTTGCAACAATAACAAGACAAGTACTTCAACCTAAAATATTAAGTACACAGATAGGAATCAGTCCACTATTGACATTGGTATCCATTTATGTCGGCATCAGACTTCTTGGAGTATTCGGTATTGTTATTGGACCAATGATTCTAATTTTAATTACATCCGTACATAAAATATTCAAAAACACGAACATTATAAAAGACTAAAAATAAATAGTTCGTCGTATATTCAACATTAAAGCGGTTTTTTCGAAAAATGTCTATTTACAATTGTTAAATTTATGTTATAATTATTCATATTTATTAAGGAGGCAATCATGAATAAACTTTATTTTATTGATCCAACAAAAAATTCTCTTGCAGAAATTAAGGAAATAATTACTCAGAACCAACAAATTCAATTTGTTTCACTTCAATCTGTTGACCTTGGAAATCACCATACTGATGAAAAAATTCCAGTCAACTCAATTATTGATGATTTTGAAAAATTTATTAAAACAGGAATACAAACGGATGGCTCAAGTGCCGTTTTACCATGTATTGCCGACATTAATAATGCTAAAGTTGATATGATTCCAGATACTAACGTTAAATGGGTTGTAGATTATAATTATCTAAATATCCATCCAATAACTCACGAACCAATCGGAACACTAGTTATACCCGCTTTTTTAGTTCACGATGATAAATTCGTCTGTTCAAGAAGCATCTTAAAAAAAGCTACCGAAGTTTTGGATAAAAAAATAAAAGGTTATTTCAATGAAAAACCTCAATTAAGTGAAGAACTGGGTCTAACCAGTCCTATTAAAAAAGTGAATCTTACCCTTGCAACTGAACTTGAATTATGGGTAAAGTCTCCTGATAATCGCGCTGATGAAGAAAAACTTATCACAGCTCAAGCATTGAAAGAACAATATTGGCAAAGAACAATAGGATCAGTAAGAGCTGCTATGGAAGAATCTTTAATGCTTCTAGAGCGTTTTGGTCTTGAACCTGAGATGGGACATAAAGAAGTAGGCGGTGTTGCTTCTAAATTAAAAAGCAGTAATTATTTTACTCATATCATGCAGCAAATTGAAATAGATTGGAAATTTGATTTAGCCCTACAATCGGCTGATAATGAAATTTTTGCAAAAGATATTGTTACTGATACATTTACCAAGCATGGATTGGTTGTTACATTTAAAGCAAAACCGATAGAAGGTGTAGCGGGCAATGGTGAGCATCATCATGTTGGTATTACGCTGGAATTGGAAAATGGAAAAGTAATCAACCTATTTTCACCTCAGAAAATGGATTCTGATTTTATCAACAGATTCGGTTATGCAGCATTAATGGGAATTCTTAATAATTATACTCTAATTAATCCTTTTGTAACTTCAACAAATGATGCTTTCAATAGATTAAAGCCAGGATTTGAAGCTCCTGTATGTACGGTTTGTTCTTTAGGTCACACTCCTGAGATTCCTTCAAGAAATAGAACAGTACTTATTGGTTTAGTAAGAGACCTTGATAACACTTATGCTACTAGATTCGAACTTAGATCTCCTAATCCAAGTACAAACACATATTTGGCAACAGCAGCTACGGTTCAAACTATGCTTGATGCAATTGAAACAACTATAGTAGAAAAAGATATGTCTGCTGAAGATTTATACAACGAACTCAATAAAAAAGCAAATGAACCTGCTGTTTATTTGAAAGCAGATAAAGAATTTAGATCTGAAAGAGATGTTTTCGAAGAATATACAGATAAAGAAAGAGATTTATTATACGGTAAACCTCCAAAAACAGTTTGGGAGAATATCCAACAATATGAAGAAACAGAAAACAAAAATCTTTTAGTTAAAGATGATATTTTCTCGGAAATCATCATCAAGTCATATTTTGCCGGAATAGAATCACAATGGTTGACTGAGTTAAAAGAAAGAATCGTTCCTAGAAATATCGAACTTTTAAGAGAAATGATTCCTCTTCATGATAATGATATTATGAATGAAATCGATAAAATGAAATGGGATGAAATCCTAGATAAAAAAATCTATCTCATGAAAGATACTTTTGCAAGAAAGTCGCTATTTACTCAACTATATGAAGTTATGAAAGAAAATGACAATACCAAAATTTCGAATATTCAAATAGAAATTGCTGAAGAAATTGTCAACATCAAAGAAATGTACAGATTATACAAGAGAAACATCATAAATATTTAATAGAGAAAGCACTCGTTAGAAATTCTACGAGTGCTTTATTTTCATTCCTTCTTCATATCCAATTTTAAACCATTCATTAATAAATCCCTTATCCATTTTTGTTGTATCACCAGGTTTAAACGCTTTTGGTGGATACATGACAATGACTTTTCCTTTAAATTTCTTCAATTTCGATTCATCAAATTCATTATTCAATGGAATCACGATTATTTCATCAAGATCAAGGGTTAATAAAGGTTCGACAAATGCATTATTAATCAATCCACCATCGATATTCATTCCTTCATAGAGTTTTAAATCGAATTTTTTATTTTCATCTCTGATAGGTAACTTCGATGAATAATCAATGTATTTCAGACCTTCTTCATCACTTAAATCAATTAAATCCTCATAATGATTTTCCATCAACTGGTTTTTAACAACGGCATAATTAACATACCAATGATTTACTATCAAATTTTTTACTGGATACTTTTTTAGAATATCCAGTAAAAATTCATTGTTGAAAAACAATCCATCTTCAGTTGTCTCGCTGTTAGGGAATATCATATTAAGCCATTCATACTTAAGTTCATCAAATTGATTTACAGCTACGAAATATCCAGTTATGCTTCCAATAGAAGTACTGGAAATCGCTTCAAATCTAATTTTTCTTTCTGAAAAAGCAGATAATATCCCTACCTGATAAGCTCCTTTTGTACCGCCACCTTGCAAATACAAACCTCTTTTAATCATTCAATCTGTGTACAAATAATCCACTTCTTAATTTTGGTTCAAACCAAGTTGATTTTGGAGGCATAACTGTTCCTGCATCAGCAACAGATAATAAATCATCCATTGTTGTAGGATACATTGAAAACGCGACTTTCATATCTACGCTGCATCTTCTTTCAAGTTCTGCTAGTCCTCTAATTCCTCCGATAAAATCTATTCTTTTGTTTGTCCTTGGATTATCTATTCCTAAAATTGGATCTAATAAATTGTTTTGAAGAATCGACACATCCAACCTATCGATTATATCATTTGCATCAAAAGTTCCTTCTTTAGCTTTTATTTCATACCATTTGTTATCTATATGCATACCGAATGTTTTTTTCTCCATCGGTTTGTATTGTCCTTCACCTGTGTATTCATTGATTTCAAATTTTTCTTCAACCAACTTAAAGAATCCATCAACTGAGTGTCCATTAAGATCTTTGACCACACGATTATAATCCATGATAAATAAATCTTCATCAGGGAAAATTACAGACAAGAAGAAATTGAACTCTTCTTCACCAGTGTATTCTGGATTTGCTTTTCTTCTTTTTTCTCCTACTTTTACAGAAGAAGCTGATCTATGATGACCGTCTGCAATATATAAATAATCTATTGTTTCAAACAGTTTATTTAACTCAGCGATAATCGATTCATTATCGATTGTCCAAATGATATGTGTGAAATCATCTTCTGAAGTAAAGTTATATACAGGCATATGGAATTTAATCCAATCATTGATAATCTTGTTCACTTCATCATTTTTTCTGTAAGTTAAAAATATTGGAGCTGTATTGGCATCAGTATTATCAAAATTGTTGATTCTATCTACTTCTTTTTCTGGACGTGTAAATTCATGTTTCTTGATGATATCATTCATATAATCATCAATAGATGTACATCCAACTAATCCTGTTTGAACTCTACCATTCATCAGTTGTCTGTAAATATAGAATTTAGGTGTTTCATCTTGAACTAAAATACCATCATCAATAAATTTATCTAAATTCTTTCTTGCAGTTTTATATACAATTTCATCATGTGAATCAACTGAATCATCTAAATCAATTTCTGATCTGACAACATGTAAAAACGATAATTCATTGCCTTTCGCCATTTCTTTTGCTTCTTCTCTGTTCATAACGTCATAAGGTAATGAAGCTACCTTTTCAACCAATTCCGTCTTTGGTCTGATTCCTTTAAACGGTCTAACTACAGCCATTATATTCCTCCTTAAAATTTAAAGTTCTCTATTAACTCGATTATTTCTTTTCCAATCCTATTTTGTGCTTCTTTTGTAGAAGCTCCTATATGAGGAGTTAAAGAAATTTTTATGTGATTCATAATTTTTTCGTTTTTAAGCGGTTCTTCCTTGAATACATCAAGAGCTGCCGCAGTAATTTTACCTTTGTCGAGCATTACAACCAATGCATCTTCATCAACTACATTGCCCCTTGCTGTATTGACAATAAAAACGCCATCTTTCATTTTTTCCATTTCCACTTCGCCTATCAACGGCTTTTGCCCTTTATTAAAAGGTACATGTACCGAAATAAAGTCAGAAGTTGAAAGCAAGATGTCTAAATCGACATAACTATAATTGTCGAATCCCTCTGCTTTGCCGCGGCGCTGATAATATTGAATATTCATGCCTAATGCATATGCTCTTTTAGCAACTTCTTTGCCAATCCGCCCAAACCCAATAAGGCCTAAGGTCTTGCCATTAAGTTCAATTCCCTTATATTGCTTTTTGTTCCATTCGCCATTTCTCATCGTTACATTGGAAATGAAAATATTTCTCGCAATAGCAAACATATGCCCTATAGTAATTTCAGCAACAGACATGCATGAAGAATTAGGTGTGTTTCTAACAGGTATTCCAACAGATTCGGCGTATTCATGATCTATATTATCAATACCTACGCCTCCTCTGATTATTAGTTTTAAAGCACCTGCATCTTTTGCAATGTCAATCAATTCTTTCCTTATCTTAGTTGCGCTTCTTACAATTAAAACCTGAGTTTTTGTCAATTCAGCCTTTAATTCTTCAATTTCATAATGATTAGTATCCACTTCATATCCCAACGACTCCAAATGCTCTTTTGCACTTTGGTCGATTCCGTCATTAGCAATTATTCTAATCATAATGGCCTCCTCTAAAGATCTAAAATATCTTCAATATGCCCAATCAATTCTTTTAAATCGTCTAAAGTGGTATCTGCCATATGGGCAATTCGGAAAGTTTTTTCTTTGAAATCTCCATAACCATTGGAAATCATAAATCCTCTTTCCCCTAATTTTTCATTTAATTCTTTAACACTGATTCCCTTGGTATTAAGAACAGTAGTCAATGTATTTGATCTGTATCCGTCTTCAGCAAATAAATCAAAATTCTTCATAGCCCACGCTCTAACGTATTTTGCCATTTCTTCATGTCTGTTGAATCTCTCGTCAAAACCTTCTTCTAAAATCTTGTCAAGTTGATAATCCAGTGCAAACATATGAGATAATGAAGGTGTTGATGGATACTGATAATTTTTCTTTTGAATTGTTTCATATAGTAATAATAAGTCTAAATACATACCTCTAAATTCCACTTCTTTTGCAGCTTTTACAGCTTTTTCAGAAAAACTCGTAATAGCTAATCCTGCAGGTAATCCTAAACACTTTTGTGTTGATGCAATACAAATATCGATTCCCCACTCATCTACAGGAATTTTAGCTCCTGCCAATGAAGAAACAGTATCTACACAAAATATCACTTCAGGATATTTTTTCATTACTTCTGAAATTTCACCTACTGGATTCATTACTCCAGTTGAAGTTTCATTATGAGTGACAGTTACTAGATCGTATTCTCCTGTTGCCAAAGCTTTTTCTACCATTTCTGGAGTTGTAGGATGACCGGCTTCAGATTCAAATAAATCCGCTGGGACATTGTTGGCTTTAGCCATCTGATACCATCTCTTACCGAAAGCTCCTAC
The DNA here is from genome assembly GCA_030625575.1 of Eubacteriales bacterium. GTDB lineage: Bacteria > Bacillota > Clostridia > Peptostreptococcales > Acidaminobacteraceae > DAOURC01. Next base: position 7,411 of record DAOUQP010000085.1, read on the forward strand.
TGAAAAACATGCTGCCTTTTTACGAGTACATGAACGCACTGCACCTTCCATTAAACCTGAACCAGAAGATGTTGATAATAAAATTTCATTCTCTGTGTACATTAATTTTCTCATCTTATCAGAAATACTTTTTTGTAGCACAGAAGCATCCTTTGTTCTATGACCAATCATAGGTGTCGCCATTTTTTGCAATACATCTTCAGCCACGTCTACAGGACCTGGAATAAACAATTTTATATGCATACTAAACCCTCCTAAAATAATTTTCGCTTCATTACCAATGATAGCATTTTCTTATTTCACACTCAACCATATTATTCATAAACCAATGGTTTTCTGTGTTTTAAGATTGGTAACTCTCCTCTAATATTATCAACCATATCTGGATCGATTTCAACCACTAAAATGCTTTCTTTTTCATCAAGCTGATCTACAATTTCACCCCATGGATTAACAATCAATGAATGACCATATGCTTTGTAGCTTAATTCATCACTTCGTGCAGGTGAAGCGATTGCCAAATACACCTGATTATCAAGCGCTCTTGCTCTAGTCAAGATTTCCCAATGAGCAGGACCTGTCACTGTATTAAATGCAGCAGGGATAAAAAGATATCTCGCACCATCTAATACCATCTTTCTAAAAAGCTCAGGAAACCGAATATCATAGCATATAGCTACCCCTATTTTCCCAAAAGATGTATCGATGATAGTCGCCTCGTCTCCAGCAGTCAGTGAATCAGATTCAAAAAAAGTGATTCCTCCCTTGACATCGATATCAAACAGGTGAACTTTTCTGTGCTTGCCGATTACATCCCCATCTTCATTGATGATATATGAAGTATTATATATCTTGTCTCCTTCTCTTTCGGGTATGCTTCCTCCGATCAATAAAATCTTTAACTCTGCGGCGACTTTTCTTAAAAATGCCAACGTTTTACCTGTTTCATCTTCAGCATATTCTCCAAACTTGTCATTTTGATAAGGTGTATTGAACATCTCTGGGAGCATAATAATCTCTGCTCCTTGTTTGTGAGCATCGACAATCATATTCCTGGCTTTTTTTAAATTCATGTTTTTATTATCCTCGACATCCATCTGCACCAATCCGATTTTCAAAATTATCCCTCCCTTTTTATATCTTAATTACTGCCATTATTATATACCCATTTTTATTATATCTTAAAAAAGAAATTAATTGACTTCATTAATGAACATAGATACAATTTAAGAAATATTGATATAAATTAAACTACGAATTGGAGATTATCGCATGAATAATAAAGGATTTAAAGATGCTTTGCCTGTTATGGTCGGTTATTTTCCGATAGCTATAACATTTGGGATATTGGCAAAATCAGTAGGTGTTGAAATAATCGACGGCGTAATGATGTCTGCTTTTGTATTTGCAGGAGCAAGTCAATTTATGGCTGTAAGTATGATTGGTGCAGGTATTGGCTTGCCTAGTATAATACTCGCAACTTTTTTTATGAATTTCAGGCATTTCATTATGAGCGTTTCCATAAAACCGAAAATCAATTCTGTGCAAAAAAAATACTATCCCTTAATCGGTTTCTTTCTAACTGACGAAACATTCTCAGTAATCAGCATGAAAGAAGACATTAACGACGGAAAATATCTAATCACTTTTCAGGCAAGTTGCTATGCATCATGGGTTTTGGGTACATTGACTGGTTACTTGACAGGTATGTTCCTACCTCAAATCATTATAAATAGTTTAGGAATAGCTCTTTATGCACTCTTTGTGGCTTTAATTATTCCTTCATGCAAAAAATCCACCAAAGCTTTGATATTAACGATATTGGCGGGCATAATAAATTCACTTATTCAAAAGAGCGCATTCTTCAATCAAAGCAGTAGTTTTATCGTTACAGTACTCGGCGTTTCTCTTATTGCAGCATTTTTTACACATAGGAAGGAGAAGATTACTGATGAATGTTAAACTGTTGATTTTAGGCATGATGACAGTGACAATGCTCCCAAGAATACTTCCTTTCTATGCATTTGACGCTAAAAAAATACCACCATTTATCCGCATATTTCTTAGCTATATTCCTTATACCGTATTAGGGGCTCTAATCTTACCTGATGGTCTAAATGGAATTGCAAACGAACCTTTGATTTCAGCA
>DAOUQP010000140.1 GCA_030625575.1 Eubacteriales bacterium
AATAGGAATGTTTCATGTATTTGAAGGGGAAATATTTTATATGCTTCAAGGTGTCAGGGATTCTTTGGCTGAAATGATTGAAGAGGAATATCCTAAGCGTAAAACAAGTGTTGTGTTGCAACCGTTTACTGATGATCTGAATAAAAGAATTGTAAGAGCAGATTGGATCGATGAATTGAACGATTCAAATAGGAAAGACACTTATGTTGTTTATAGTGATGATGACCCATTTGTGCATGTCAGAATTTTTGAAAGTGTACCTAAGAAAATCGAAGATATATTTGATGTGTTGCTATTGTATCAATAATACGTCAAGAGTTAATGGTGATGTATAAATGGATCTTAACACTACTTGGATTTGTAGATTTATAATACATCAATATATGAATTTGCTGAACTCCACTTGATCTTAGAATTGGGTGGAGTATTTTAATTGCTTGATATTATTAGAGAAAGGTGATTGGAGATTGAAAAATAGAGAATTAATTCAATAAATGAAGATAATTTCATTTATTGGGTAACATAATCATATGGCTAAAAATGATTAGTAGGTGTACATTACTTTATTAAGTTAATAGAATGGGGGTTCGATGATGAAAAAAGGTTTGTTGGTAGTTATGATTATGGTGCTGATGTTGTCGATGATGCAAGGAGCATATGCGGAAACGTTCAGCGAGGCTGCAGATGAAGCAGCAGCAACATGTACAGATATCGGTATGATTTTAGGTGCGGGCGATGGAGTTACACCAGCGTATTTAGCAACAAAGCCAATGAGGTACCAAGGTGCGATTATGCTCCTTAGGTTAAAAGGACTCTATGACACGGCTGTAGTGTATGACTACACTGCAAATTATAATGATGTTGATGAGTTGGTTTGGGTTGGTGGTAAAAAAGTATTGGGTTATCTTTTCGCAAATCAAGAGACAATTGGTTTTAGAGGATATCCAGATGGTTCTTTTAAACCTCTTGTTGAAATGACGGCTAAACAATATTATAAATTAATGTTGATTGCACTCGGATATGAAGAAAATGTTGATTTCGCTTGGAATACAACAGGTAGTTTGCTTGGAACGTTAGAGAAAGCTCAAGAAGTTGGAATGACGTGGTTATTGTTGGATGATGATTTTACAGTAAAAGATTTAACTTTAGCTACAGTTGAAGCGTTGAGATTGCCGATGAAAGGTACAACTGAAACTTTGGCGGAAAGTTTAATCGATTTAGGTGCTATTGATTCAACTGTGGCAATAACTTCAGGTTTGATTTTAGGAGAAGTTCCCGACCCTGAACCAGAAGCGACAATAAGCATTGCAAGAAATTATGAAATTGCACTGGCTTTGGGAAGGACAGTTTTAACAATAGGTATCGATAACGCCACATATAAAGATGAACTAGGTGGCAATAATTCAACTACACAAGCGTTGATTGATAGCTTTGATGGTCAATTTGACACGCCTGTATCGTGGAATAGTACGGTAGATATAACATATTCCAATATAACTAGATTATCTGATACATCAGTCATGATAGAAATACCGGCAATTGATGATTACAGAATTACAGGAAATGAAGATGTTGAAGTAATATTACCGACATCGTTATTCAATGAAGATGTTGATAGTGAAGTTGTAACAGCAGGTTTCGTTATAGTAGATAGTGGCTCGGGACAGATCGAGAGTCCTTGGATGATTATTGAAGCAAACGATTTACAATTCATCAATGAATACCCTGATCATTTGTATACTATTGAAAACAATTTAGAATTTTCTGAAGTAAGCTATAATCCTATTACAATTTTTAATGGGGAATTGGATGGGAAGAATCATACACTGAGTGGATTAGTTTTGACAGCTACTGCAGATACAGGAACAGGACTTTTTAAAGAAATAGATGGAGCGAAAATTTCAAATTTAATAATCGATAATTTTACGATAAATGGTGATGCAATGTCGCATTTGGGATTAATTGCAGGGCTTGCTAAAGAATCGACTATTATGAATACTTATGTAGATAATTCATCGGTAACTGGAAAAAGAGTAGGTCTAATAGTAGGAAGGTCCGATGGTAACATGACTATTGAAAATTGCCATGTTGATAATTCGACGGCTTCACTAAATGGACTTGGTAGTGGAAGCGGTGGAATTTTAGGGTACTCTGGTGATGATGTTTCTGGAGAGACTATTATTTCGGAGTGTACAGTCAACAATACTGAGGTAAGTGGTTTTTCAAGTGTCGGTGGAATTGTAGGTAAGGCATTGAATAGAATCACTGTTGAAAATTCCTCATATTCGGGTGTTATTCACGGAGGATTTATTTTAGGTGGAATTATCGGAAATAGTTCATATGAATGCGAGATAATTGATAATAGTGCTTTTGGAACAGTAACAGGTTCGAATGAAATCGGCGGTATTGTAGGATACGTTTCAGGAGATTACAGCATAACAGGAAATTATGCAGGTCAAACAAGTTTGAAATTAACCATGGAAGATATTTCAGGATATCATGCTCATCGCATTTTATCATTATATGATACAGCTAGTACAAGTATGAATAATACTGCTAAAAGTACAATGAAATTGTATAACGGTCTAGATGTAGACCATTCATCACAATTTGTTTCTGATGCATCTGGATTAGATGGTTTAGATTCGGGGTTGTTATTTATACCAATAATTCCGATTATACCTGATCCAGGATTCTTTATTCCTATTCCAGAAATTATAATACCTGGTTTTTAAGATACAAAAATAAAGGTGCTGATTCAGCACCTTTAAATTATCTCACTAAGTTCAAATAAATCATCGATTTTGACTTTTAGGATTTCAGAAATCTTTATTGCTAAAACGAGTGATGGATTATATTTTTGATTTTCAAGGGCTACTATGGTCTGCCGAGTACAGTTGACTAAATCAGCCAATTCTTGCTGAGAAAGGTCGGTAGTACTTCTTCTGATTTTTTTTATATTATTTATAAGTTCTCTATCAGAAATAAGATCAACTCCCCGATTTTTTATATAGTATGATTGAAATAAAAGAAGTGACAATATTAGCGACTAAAATCAAACTGTATGCTACAAACCACATCCAAGCGATGGGAATGAATCTAGCTTTTTCATAGTAAGAATAAATACTCATAGTGACAACGAAAACATAGACTAATGTAATGATGAAACTATAAGATATAGATCTGTTTTGAATGCTCAAATCTCTTTCATCTTTATCAATCTTTCCTTCTTTTTTTCTGTTGAGAAGATGGAACACCAATTGGCCGGAAAAACCGATTAAAAACAGAAAAGCAATAGCGATTGTTTTTGTCCGGTTGTCTCCCCAATTATTAATTGTTTCTTCGTTCAAAAAAATGGATAAGAATGAAATGGCTACTATTAACCAAAGAGTAAAATTGGTGATGGAATATTTATAGTATTTACTCATCTATATCACCTCACCACAAATGTAACATATATCATACTAAATGTCAAATATATATTACATTATTATTGGGTAAGAATGAACTAAATCATAGAAAGGATGAAAAGAAATGAACATATTGATTGTTTATGATTCGTATTTTGGCAATACAAAGGAAATAGCATATATGATTGCGGGAAAATTAGAAGAGGACAATGAATTGAAAATTGTAAAAGCCGATGATGTTGAGAAAGAAGATATGAATGACATAGATTTGCTCGTCGTGGGTTCTCCTACGCGTGCCTTTAAACCATCACCGAAGATTACACAATTTATGAAGCAGATTGAATTTGGCTCTTTGAAAGGGGTTAAAGTTGCTGTCTTCGACACGAGAATATCGAAAGAGGATACAAACATAAAAATTTTAAAAGGAATGATCAAGATTTTTGGTTATGCGGCAAATCCCATGGCTAAGCTTCTAGCTAGAAAAGGCGGGGAGATTGTTGTGGAACCAATAGGCTTTTATGTAGCGGATACTGAAGGGCCTATAAAAGATGGAGAAAAAGAAAGAGTAATTCAATGGATAGGAGAAATTGAATAATGATTAGAATATCATTTCCAGAATTAGAAACAGAACGATTACATTTGAGAAAATTAAATAAAAAAGATGCTAATCAAATATTAAAAATAAGAACAGATAAAGAAGTTATTAAATATGTCGAAATGGGCGAATATAAATCGATTGAAGACGCAGAAAATTTTATTGTTCGTGCTGAGAATGGTGTCCATGAGGGTGAAATTATTTTTTGGGGAATTACCTTAAAAGAAACTTCTAAAGTTATTGGAACAATATGCATTTGGAATTTCGATAAAAATATTCATAAAGCTGAAATAGGATTTGACTTATTGCCAGATTTTCATGGATTGGGGATTGCATCAGAAGCATTGGATTGTGTGCTCGATTATGGCTTTCATAAAATGAAACTGAAAATAATTGAAGGATATACTAATATAGAAAATAAAGCTGCTATTAAGTTGTTGACTAGAAAGGGTTTTGAAAAAATGGATGAATTTACTGAAGGAAAAATGTTGATGGGAATATATTGGTTAAATATATAAAATTAAAATGTATAACACTATTCATAAAAAGAATCAGCTCTGTAAAAATAACTATCACATCAGCGAGCGGAAATGCGCATTGATGTCAGTTGTTGGTAGCTGATTTTTGTAACTGATTAGTCTTTTTCTTAATATTCTTATAATAGGGTTAACAAAAGTATAAGTTATCTATAAAATAGAGTTGGTAAAATAATATTTAGGAGGCAACTATGAATACTAGAAATTTGATGGATATAGCTTTAAAAATGGCGAAATTGGAAAAGGAAACATGTGACACTGGTATTATTGTCGAAGGTGAGAATATTAAAAAACTAATTATGGGAATCGATATGGAGACAGAGGAACTCCTATTGGGAAAAGAATTAGGTGTAGATTTAGTCGTTAGTCATCACCCTAAAACAGGAACTCCAAAAACTGATTTTGCAAAGGTAATGAATATACAGGTTGATAAGATGGTAGAGTTTGGCGTGCCTATTAATAAAGCGCAAAAAGCATTGCAGAAAAAAATAACTTCAGTGGATATCGGTACTCATGTATCAAATTACGACAGAGTAGGATCTGCAGCTAAATTATTAGAAATGCCATATATGAATGTGCATATGCCGGCAGATTTAGTTACAGAGAGATTCGTGCAGAAATATTTAGATGAAAAAATTTCTGGTAAACCTAAAGCGACATTAGGAGATATTTGTGATGT
>DAOUQP010000103.1 GCA_030625575.1 Eubacteriales bacterium
CTTACTTTGTTCTTTAGAAATTGTTCTTTGATGATTGCACTTCTTTTAGAATCGTGTACGCAGAAATGTGTTGTTGAGGCTATTGAAAGAGTTTATGAAGGTGTTGGAAATGATGTTTTTAAGAGATGTTTTCCTATCATACTCACTGATAACGGATCTGAATTTAAAGATCCTGAAGGTATAGAATACGATGCCGAAGGTAACGAGAGAACAAAAGTATTTTACTGTAATCCGATGGCATCATATCAGAAGCCACATGTAGAAAAGAATCATGAATACATCCGTTATATTATACCAAAAGGCAAGTCATTTAATGGGCTTACACAGGACAAGGTTACGCTGATGATAAATCATATCAATAGTGCGGCTAGAACCAGTAGAAATGGAAATACTCCATTTAAACTAGCTCAATTATTGTTAAATGATACACTAATAAAATCACTTGAATTAGAAGCAATTTCTCCAGATGATGTACATTTAAAACCAGCACTATTAAAACAATAAACTAACTAAAAAAATCGGATAGATATCGCCGGAAGTTAATATTGCAAATTATAGACCGGCGGAACTTACTCATGCAAAGTCATCCTGTGGTCCCTTTTCCATGCAAAAAAATCCGATATTTGGAGTTAATCTAGGCTAATTATACAGTTTTTAATCACTTTTTAACAGTTTTTTTATCTTAAAAAACTGCATTAAGTCTTACAAATGCAATACTTACAGAAAAACGGAAGTTAGTTTTTCAATCAACCTTTTTTATTGAATTTAAACATCAAAATATAACATTAACTAGTATTTATTACTGAATAATATAATTTGTTTCAATGAATGTACTGAACATTTACAACTCACAATAAGTTGCAATTTCAACAACGAAGCATTTATACACAAAAAAGAACAATACCAGTCAAATGACTAGTGTTATATGCTTTATAGTAACTAAACTTATAAGCTAAGTTCTTTTTACTACAGGTTTCCCCATGTTTCATTCTGCAAGTAGGATAATTTCAGAACAAACTCCGATAATTTCATCATCCAATTGGTTTATCAGACTTAGATACTCATTCTTACTTTTCTTGTCATATGATAAATATTTTTTCTCTATTTTATCTTTCGAAACAATCAACTCAGTATTATTTTTTTGCCCCAAATCCTATACCTTTTCCAATCAATACTACTTCAATATCTTTTGAAGAATCCTTCACTAGAAGAACATTGTTATTCATGACTCTCATTATTTTATATTTTTCTTCTACCAAATATACCACCTGCTCCAAATAATAAAGGCATGACCAAATGAATAATCTCATTTTGGTTCATGCCTGAAAAATCAGTAAAACACCTTACATTAACGCATTATTTTAGAATATTACTATTGTTGACAACTGAAGTGCTGTACATGAAAAGTACATCTTTATCATCAAAATCTACATACTCATTCAATAAATCCTTCGGCATGTATCTTAAATCCACCAGTGTGATTTTGCTATAAGACTCCACTAGAAGTGGCGCTAAACTACTTGAGAATGAATCTCTGAAAATAATCAACTCGTGATCTCGCTTCGCACTGGAATTTTCAATGGTTATCAGCGGAGAACTTCCCGATAAAAATACATCATAAGAATCCATATCATCAAGTTTTAGCTCGTCATAAACTTTTATATGATCAGGATCTTCATAATTTTTAACAATGGCATTCAATATATTTTCATTATAAAGATAAGTCAATGTATCTGGTACTACGTTCAAGGCGGATTGTCCATAATAAGCACCGTAGAAAGGAAAAAACACTTTCTTTACATAGTCTTCCACTACGATTTCAAAATCCATGGCGTCTGATAACCTTTCAATTACTTCAGATAAATTTTCTTGCTTCCAATGTGGGTCCGTTAAATAATAATCTTTTAAGGAAAGCGCCTCTTTTATGTCGATATATGTCATATCTTTTAAACCACTCATCAAGAGTTCTTCTAATCTTTCATAGTCGATTTTCAATATATCTTCTTTCAGATAATAATTCTTATCTGGAATTATAGAGATGTAAATATTGCTGTTCTTTAAATATTCGTTACAAATTTCATTAATGTAATCACTTAAGTGCTCGACGCTCTTCTCGTTCAATGGATATTCGATTTTAAAGACCCCGTCATCAGTTACCACGATGTTGTTATTGTCCATTTTATTGAATATTTCAAACTCAAGTATCGCTTTAAGATTTCTAAATCTATCTCTAAATATAAACTGATCTAAAGCGACTTCATCAAAGTCTTCAATGAATTGTCCTGATAAAAAGTTTTTAAAATCAAAATCATCAAATTGCTTTAAATGTCTTCTTTCCGCAAAAGAGACTTCTAACGCAGGGCTGATGATGTTTAAAATCGATATAGATATTAAAAAAATCATAAATGTTATAGAAATAATTTTATTCTTCATTTTTAAAACCTAAAATACAAGAATGGATTAAATGAAGCATCCACCAAGTACCCTGTTATAATTAGAATTAGTGCAATATAACCAAGCGGTTCTGCTATATTGATAAACTTACCGATATAATTATGATTACTTAATCTCGAGTAACACTTATTAACAAACGGTGTTGCACCGATAATTGAAATAATTATGATTGTGCTGTAACTTTTCAAATAATACAGCGATTCTTGATTCACAATCGGAATATTCAACAAGCCAAACATTCCTTTTAAATAAAGTACAATATCTGCAAGACTTTCATTATTAAAAATCACAAAACTGATCAGTATTATAAATAATACATATGCATGTTGAAATACAGATGGTAACCTCTCTAATAATTTCTTTAGATAAAGTTTCTCAAAAAATAGAATCATTCCAAAATACAAACCCCATATAACAAAATTCCAACTGGCGCCATGCCAAAAACCGGTCAGAAACCAAACAATAAATATATTTCTAAACCATTTCAGCCTGCTTCCTCTATTACCGCCTAGCGGTATATATACATAATCTTTAAACCAGCTGCCTAAAGATATATGCCAGCGACTCCAAAACTCCGAGATACTTTTAGAAACATAGGGATAATTGAAATTTTCTAGAAAGTGAAAACCAAATATCCGGCCAAGACCTATGGCCATATCACTGTATCCCGAAAAATCGAAGTAAATCTGTATTGAAAATGCAATCGCACCAATCCAATAAAACAGTACCGACATATTGTTTGCACCTATTGCAATAACACTTAATTCACCCAAGGCATTAGCAATCAATACTTTTTTGAATAATCCAATGACAAATCGACTGATTCCGTATGCAAAATTGTCATAAGAATGTTCTCTCTTATTTATTTCCTCTGCTATGGTTTTGTATCTGACGATCGGACCAGCAATAAGCTGGGGAAACAATGCAATATATGTCCCCAGCCCAAATATGCTTTTTTGTGCTTTTGCTTCGCCTCTATAAACATCGATTGTATAACTCATCGTTTGGAATGTAAAAAAGCTGATCCCGATGGGTAATGACAATCCTAACAATTCAAAATCTGTTTGAAGCAATACATTGATATTTTCTATAAAGAAATCATAATATTTAAAAAATCCCAATATAGAAACATTGATGACTATAGATGAAATCAACGCTATTTTCGCTTGTTTTTGTCCTCTATACTTTTCAATCACCAAACTATGAATAAAGTCTACAATAGTCGAAAAAATGAGTATACTCGTATAAATCGGCTCACCAAAGAAGTAAAACAATAAACTACTGATTAACAGCACCATGTTTTTATATGTCTTTGGTGCTAGAAAATATACAATAAATACTAAAGGTAAAAAATAATAAATAAAACTAATACTCGAAAATAGCATTGTTACCTCTTATTCTGCCAAGTTTAAGAAACTTTCATGAAAAGCTTCTGCTTCTTGATCCATAACCAGAATAATTAAATTTCCAATATGATCGACAATAACTTCGTCTTCCTCTACACCGACACAAATCCATTTTCTAGGATCGACATTTGTTTTAATCGTGTTCATCAATACATCTATATCCGCATCTTCATCAACTCTAAGTAGCGCTATCGAATGTGCTGCAGATGATATCATAGGTTCTGAAGCTAATCCCTCTGTAAAAATAATTTCATCCGAACCTAAGAAATAAGCGATATTGTCGCCTTCAATCACCGTATGCATAGTTTTAGGCAATTGAATTTCAACACCGCTATACAATCTTTCCATTATTTCCTCTAAAGTACCTTCAACCGATGGTTCCTTTTCAACTTCTACACCATCATTACCTGTTTCCTGACTATTTGAACATCCTATAGCGCCTACTGCCAATAATCCTACCAATAACAATAACAATATTTTTTTCATTTTATTCTCCTTCAAGTTCATTATTTTTTGTTGCACATATTTGACGTTATAAATATTAAAATAGTTCCCAAAAAATATATTAATTAAAAATTTGCTCTTTGTTATAGCAAATTGGTATTTAATACAAAATAACACCAGCCAATTGGCTAGTGTTATATGCTTTATGGTGACTAAACCTATAAGCCTGCAACTATTATAAAAAAAGAGGTGTTTAAATGAAATTTAATTACTATATAAGTAATTTTATAAACTTGACATTTGTAAAAGTGCTTAGCTCCGATGGAATATCGAAGCCAAACACTCATAACTTTAATTTATTTACCTCTCTACTTGACAAGAATCAGTTCAAAATCACAGTCTATTTTGGGTTTCTATCTTATCAGGAGCCATATTCCAATTCCTTCAGTAATCAAAGCCCACACGCAAAAGAAATCTACGGTTCCTTTTTCGCCTATTACCTTGATGAAAAATTGAATTTTCTTCTTATTCCAGATACTCACCGGCTTTTTGACGGCAATCAGTACAACAGCTATCACATAAACCAGCAGAAAGATTCCCAGCAATGCCAAACCACCCATATATTCCTCATTAATCCATTATTATTGTATCCTCAAAGAAGAACCTCTTTCAATACTTAATAAGAAATTCTGTCTCCATCCTCTATTTCATCACCTGGATTTATTATCACAATATCCTTTTCCTGAAGCCCTTCCAGTATCTCGCAGCGTTCATTCCCTTTGGCACCCACGCTCACTTCTCTAAGTTCCGCCCTGTTGTTTTGTGCTACAAACACATAGTCGACCCTTCCGCGCCTTATCAGCGCATCCTTATCAATTGTAAGCACTTCCTGCCTTCTACCCAGCATGAATTTCAAATCCACTTCACGACCCATTAGACTGAATTCATGCTCGACAGCGATCTCCACAATGCCTTTCTGCTGGAAAACACCTAAGTCTGAGACTACTGTTTTAATTGTAGGATGTATCTTCCTTACTAAGCCTTCAACAACAACAGTGTCAAAGCTGATCTCTACTGGCGCATCCATCTCCATCTGTACCAGACTTTCCTCAAGAAGATTGGATTCCACGTAATATCGATTTTCACAGATCTGAACCACGGAACTCATCGCCATCACAGACTCGCCCTCTTCAACGAATATCTCACTCACTGTTCCGTCAAAAGGCGCTTTTATCTGATACTCCTTAATCTGATCTTTCAGCGATTCCAGCTGAGGCATCAACGATTTGAGCTGGAAGTTATACTGTTGTAAGACATCATCGTCGCCGCCCTTTGATGCAACGCTGGATTCGTTTAAAGCCATGATGTAGTTCATCTCTCCTACAGTGCTGAGTAATTCAAGCGAATCAAGTTCGGATTTGCTGATGGCACCCAACTCAAACAGCGCCTTGGCATTCTCATAGTCGCTCTCGGCTTTCAGATAGTTCTCCTTTGCAATCTTTGCAGATCCCCTGTAATTTGCCAGTGACAAATCGCTGTACGGCTCTGCCAGATACGATATGTTGCTTTCCAGTGACTTGATCTGGTAATCGAGCGATTCCAGCTGATAGCTGAGCGCCTTGTCGTCTATCGTGACCAATACGTCTCCAGCCTTTACCTTGTCACCGACTTCAACGAGTATCGACAAAATTTTTCCATTACCTGTAGCCTGCAGGTCCAGGCTCCGTTCACTTCTGACTTTCCCCACATCTTCAATGGTACGATATATATCAGCCTTGGCAACGGTATCGATCTCTACATCCACCGATGATTTTAAAAAGAACCACGCCCCAAGTCCTCCAATTACCACTATGGCCAACAGAACAATAATTATCATTTTCTTTGATTCGAGATTTGTTTTACCCATCACTACACCCCTCCTATATCATGTTTTCTACATATCAATGAAGTTAAATCCGTGCATTTCACATTTAACCTTAGTCAATGCTCAAGCCCCTTTCTAATTTTAGGAGCAATCACCACAAACACCACGGAACTTAATGCAACCACAATCGCCGTATACAGCAAAATTTCTCCCCAGCTACCGCTCCTCGACAGGATCATGTCATTGGCCTTATAGGTCCAATAGAATGGAATCCAGTAGAAAAACTTCTGCCATTTGTCCGCTAGAAGTTCTGCTCCGGCCACGGAACCCATCAGGGGCAGGAACAGTATCTTTATATTTCCAGCGGCTTCCATAACGTCGTTGTTGTTTATGCCCTCTATAAATCCCACCAGTACACTTATGATCGACGTTGCCAGCAGCATCATCAGGATCTGTAACATGTTTACATTACCGAATCCGGTTATAAACAGCATTAATATGGTTCCAACTACGGGAATCAGTATCCCTATTATGCTTTTCCCTATAATATATCCACCTCTTGATATTGGAGTTACATTTATAGCGCTTATGGTGTTGTCTACCTTCTCCTCGACTATATTCAAGGCAATCAACATACCTCCTAGAACAGAACCCATCATTATGGCGACATTCACCATAAGTTTCTTAATTGGCGGAATAGTATTTCCAAAGTCCACGAAATCCACGCTCGTATCTTCAGTCGTGACACCGAAGTATTCATACGCTCTGAGCGTCTTCACAAAATCAACAATCCCTTCAGGCTCATTTCCTTGAGCAAGAATAAAATAATCATCCTTTTCAGGCAATATTCCCACAATGTTGTCCCGTCTTTCCACCCTGTTCCTTACATCAATATCAGTCTCAAAAAGCTCGACAACTGCATACTCCTTGAAATAGCCTACATGTTCCGGATTTTCACCCTCAAGCATTGCGATAATGACTGTAGAATCGTTAACACTAGGTACAAAGAGGTTTATCACAATCGCAAAGAGGATGGGAAAAGCTATGATGTACAGCGCAATGAAGTCTCTCAGACTGACTTTCATATCGCGTAGAAAAATCGCAATTATCTTTCTGTTCATTCTGTTTTCCTCCTCTTCATCACATTGTCAGAGTTTTCTTGAACCTATAGTTTGCGAACAGGAACATTAACAAACCGGCAGCAAAGAAACCCGCTGATACATTG
>DAOUQP010000062.1 GCA_030625575.1 Eubacteriales bacterium
AATCAAAACCAAGTGGTGATAATGATAAAAAAGGATCATTAAATTTCACAACAGGAGTTTTATTACAGTTTGTTAATCCGAAATTTATATTATATGCAGTTACTGTAACTTCAAATTTCGTAGTTCCTTATTATAATAGTAATTTTCAACTAATTATGTTCTCTGCATTTTTAGCTGTTACGGGGTTTTCTTCATTGGCATTATGGGCTCTATTTGGATCGGGATTTAAAAAGTTCTTAAGTGATTATCATCGTCCATTCAATATTGCAATGGGGCTATTGCTCATGTATAGTGCGGTATCGATTTCAGGAATAATGCATATGTTTAAATAAAAAATAAGTAAAAATATAATATATGTCTACTTAGAAAACGGAAACTAAATGTGTTGACTTCTTTATTTGACACGAGGTCTTTTTGTAGTATCACAAAAAAGGTAATTCCAATTTGGCTTAGAATTAACGCGTTTATATTGTTTAAGGAGCTATGATGAAGATAAGAGTGTTCAAAGAGTTTACTGACATAATCAGGCTTGATGAGTTGGTGTTGTTGGTTAAAGAACAGATGAACCATATTGGAACAAATATTGGTTGAAATTAAAGACCTAAAAGAAGGGCAGACCAGACTTGAAATTAATACAGCAGAAAACACTCAAATACTAAAAGCTCTCGAACATGCTACTAATGTTAATAAGGCAGAAAGAGACAAAATATCATATGATATAGCTGAGATTAAAGGGGAAATAAAAGGCATCAGAAGCGATTTAATTACTGTTGAAATGGTTATATCTAAAAATTGGAATTGAGATAACTCAATTGAAATCTATAAAATAATCGGTGTTCAATAACTGCACACTATATTAAGAACTACATAAAAAATGATGATTATCCATCTAAGCAATTAAGGTGATTCCAATATTGAACAGGAATCATCTTTTTTATTTCTTTTAGCTTTTTTCGTACGCATAGGGTTTTATATCAATTCTATTTTTGTTGGTTTTCACTTATATTTCTATAAAATACATCATCTTTTAGAATTGATTTTTTTGAACTTAAGATAGATTCAAATTTATAGATTAGTTAATTGAAATTTGGTTGGCTGGGTACAATAACAATAGTTATAAAGTTCTTATGGGATTAATCATTTTTTAAATAAAGATATGAGGTGGCTGTGAATGTTTAATAGAGCTGAAATGTTTAATAAAAGGGCTGGAGATCCAGAATTCAAAGCAAATGAAGTTATTAAAAATCTAAATATTGAAAAGGGAAGCATTATTGTTGACATTGGTTCAGGTGGAGGTTTTTATTCACTTCATTTTGCGATTGAGACAGGATTGAATGGGATTGTGTATGCAGTTGATATAAATGCGAAGTATCTTGATTATATTGAAAGTCAGGCAGAAAAAAGAGGACTTGCCAATATAAAAACCGTATTGGTTGAAGGCGAATTATCAGATATTCCAGAAGAAGGTTGTGATTTGATTTTTCTAAGAGATTCATTTCATCATATTTCAAAACCTGAAGATTATTTTTTGAAGTTGAAGCGTTTTCTTAAAAGTAATGGAAGAGTTGCAATAATTGATTATAAAAAGAGCACAAAATTTACTTTCCTAAATTTGATTGGTCATTACGTAGAACAAGAAGATATTATTGATTGCATGGTGAAATGCGGTTACAAACACTTGAATTCTTTTGATTTCATTGAACAACAGAGTTTTAATATTTTCGAAATTCAAGCATAAACGATAGAGAGAGTCGATTTAAAAGCGAAAAAAACTATCTGTTGGTTATCGGTATATTAATATTTGTTAAGGAGAGGGATTATGAGCGTATTAAATGGAATATCGTTTTATCAGAATGGTAAAGGAGAAGTTCCAAATCAAGAATTGGCAAGAGAGTTGGCTGAAAGTGAAAATGTTGAAGATATAAAGGAGATTGCTTTAAACCTGTGGAATAAGGAGAAAAAAATTCAAAGCGACTGTATAAAAGTACTATATGAGATCGGGTATATAAAGCCGGAATTAATTGCTGAATACCTGAACGATTATTTTGAATTATTAAAAAGCAAACAAAACAAACTTGTATGGAGCGGTATGATTGCAATATCAGTGGTTGCCAAAATAAAGGCAAAGGAAATCCATGAAAATCTTAAATTGATTAAAACAACTATTGAAAATGGTTCAGTCATCACAGTTGATGGAGGAATAAAAACATTGTCGATTGTGGCATCACAAAACGAGGACTATCGAAAAGAAATATTTCCATATCTAATAGAGCATTTGAAAAATTGCAGACCTAAAGAAATTCCAATGCATAGCGAGTTTATCTTTAATTCAGTTACAAATGAAAATAAACACGAATATCTAGAAGCTTTGAATAATCGAAAAGATATTTTGACAAAACTTCAATTGAAAAGAGTTTTGAAGGTTATTGAAAGAACAGAAGAAATATGATGCTGTACAAAGTAAGGAGTAAATAAAATGGAAGAGAAGAAAAAATTATCTTCAGGACTATTAATGGCGATAGGGATTTCAATAGGTGTTGGATTTGGAATCATACTGGCAATTAAATTTGACAAACCTGCAATTGTAGTAGTTACTGGATATCCTGTTGGATTGGTTATTGGCATACTTCTAAAAAACAAATATGGAGATGGTAAAAAATTTGGGGGAAATCTATCTCCCAAGCAGAGAAAAACTCAGATAACAATGATAGTGATTATTTCGATTTTAGTCTTGATTAGCCTTGTTGCGATGTCGTTGATTAGTCAATAAGTCTGCTGTTGTAACTATAAATGGTTTAATCGGGCGATAAAGACTTGCAAACAGCAGGTCTTTTTTTAATGTCAATAAATGAGGTGTTATATTAAGGCAGAGTTTACCTTTAAATATAACGGGTAAAAAACGAAAGATAATTTAATGGGGATGTGAATATATGAGTATTATTGAGATCAATAACTTAACAAAATATTATGGCAAATCAAGAGGAATCATTGATGTCAGTTTAGAAATCGAAGAAGGAGAAATATTTGGATTCATTGGACCTAATGGAGCCGGAAAATCCACAACTATTAGAACTTTATTGTCTCTTATTTATCCAACTAGCGGTAGTGCGACAATTTTCGGCAAAGATATTATCAAGGATGGACCCGAAATCAGAAAGGATATCGGATATTTACCATCAGAAGTTTTTTACTACGAAAACATGAAAGTCATTGACTTGCTTAACTACTCGTGTAGTTTTTACAAAAAAGACTGTACTCAAAGAATTAAAGAATTAAGCGATTTGATGGAACTTGAATTAAATAGAAAAATCGATGACCTCTCCTATGGAAATAAAAAGAAAGTAGGAATTATTCAGGGATTGGTACATAAACCAAAGTTGATAATTCTCGATGAGCCGACAACGGGTCTTGATCCATTGATGCAACAAAGATTCTTTGATTTACTTAAAAAAGAAAATGAAGAAGGTGCAACAATTTTATTTTCTTCTCATATATTGAGCGAAGTCCAAAAATTGTGTAATAGAGTAGCTATTATCAAAGAAGGCCGTATTGTAAAGATCGAAAAAATTGCTACACTTAAAGCTACAAATTATAAGAAAATACGAATAGAAACAAAAGAAAAGCTTAGTTTAGATTCCTTTGATCTTCCTGGAGTTAAGGACTTAGATGATACTGATCATGTGATTAGTTTTCTTCATAATGGTGACATTAATACAATATTAAAGGTTATATCAAAATATAAACTCAATAATCTATGGATAGAAGAACCTACCTTAGAGGAGATTTTCATGCACTATTATGAAAGGGAGGAGTAAGTATGAATATATTCATACATGAGATGAAAATGCACAGAAATTCAATTGTTATTTGGTCGATATCGATTAGTGCGACAATACTTTTGTTTATCGGGGTGTTTCCAGCAATGGAAAAAAATATTTCAAATATGGTTTTGATGATTGAAAACTTTCCAAAAGAATTCATAAAAGCATTTAATGTCGAAATAATGTTGTTAGGGACTGTGTTGGGTTTTTATTCTTTCATCTTCATATATGCAACGTTGCTTGGCAGTATACAAGCAATGAGGTATGGACTTAGCGTGTTATCCATTGAAGAGCGCGAAAAAACAGCTGATTTTTTAATATCGAAGCCGGTTAGCCGCAATAAAATTATTATCAGCAAGATTCTTGCAGTCATAACAAGTATATTGATAACGAATATAGTGTTTTTTATTGTTTCATACTTAATGGTAAATAAATTTACAGACTCTAATCTTGATAACAGACTCTTTGTAATGATTACGCTTTCTTTATTTTTCATACAATTAGTTTTCATGTCGATAGGTCTTTTGATATCTATGATTCCGAGAAAAATAAAAGCTGTAACTCCTATAAGCATGGGTGTGGTTTTTGGATTTTTTATAATTCAATTATTCTCATCAGCATTTGAAGATAAAAAACTAGAATATTTTACACCATTTAAATACTTTGACCCAGAATATATTATAAAGAATCAAAGTTATAATATGACGTATGTGCTTTTAGCAATAGGAGTCGTAATAGTATCATTGGGATTTACATATTATCGCTATATGAAAAAAGATATGGCACAGATATAAGGAGGGATTTTCTTGAATATTTATTCGAAAGAATTTAAGGATACGTTTAAATCGCTTATTATTTGGAGTCTAAGTATCGCATTATTTATATATATTGCGATGATGAAATTTAGAGGATATCAAGGAAATACTGAATTAGTGACGGAGTTTCTCGGATCTTTTCCAAAACCATTGATGGCTGCACTTGGTTTTGGTGAATTAGACATATCTACTATTCCAGGTTACTACAGCGCTATGTATATTTATTTTCTAATGATTGCAGGTATTCACGCAGCGATGCTCGGTGGACACACACTGGTTAAAGAAGAGATTGAAAAGACATCAGAATTTTTGTTTCCTAAACCTATCTCACGAGCAAGAATAATAAGTTGTAAATTACTTGCAGGCTTGAGTACAATATTACTATTAAATATATTCATGGCAATTACAAATATAATATTTGTTAATATGAACAATGAAGGAAGCTCTATCACTAGAGAAATCATAATACTGAACATATTAATGTTTTTACTGCAAGTCATGTTTTTACTTTTAGGCACAGCAATTTCAGCTATAACTAAAAACAACAAAACATCAGGAGCAGTGGCAACGGGCATAATAGTATCGACTTATTTTTTATCTGTACTAATCGGGCTTAACAACAAACTCAAGCCACTTGTTTATTTGACACCATTTAAGTACTTCAATGCAGAAACAATTTTCTTGGGGAAATCATATGATTTGATTTATTTCATAATAACATTTGGAATTATTACTATTTTTACGATTGCAACTTACTACTTCTATAATAAAAAAGATATTTCGTTATAGGATTTTTGTTGAGATATATTGCAAAAGAAGGGAGAGAAATATGAAAAAAATTATTTCTATTGTTATTGTCGTATCTATGCTTATGGGACTTAGTGGTTGTTCTGCGCCTAAAGTAACCAAAGAAGAGGATATTATCAATCAAATACATGGTGGGTTTTTGTATACTTCCAATCTTAAGGCTGAAAATAAAGATGAAGAGAAGTTCAATGAAGAAAGAAAAAAAGCAATTAAGATATTCATGGAAACGATTGAAAATACAGCAATGATGTCTTTTAAAGTGATTGATGAAATTGAGGAGTATGAAGAGAATTTAATGAAGTATATGGATAAAATTGAAGATAAAAATGCATATGTTCATATTCAAGAAATCACAAATAAAATGCTTGCTAATAAAGTAATGATCAATTCATATGAAGAACAAATTAATACATATCTTTCGTTGAAAACAAAGGATGAAGTTACAGATGCGATAATTGATAATTATATGTTTATTGATTTAATTGATTTAGTAGAAACGCAAAGTCAGTATATTTCGTGGCTTATAGATAATACAGCTGTAATTTCTATTTTAGTAACCAGTGAAAGACAATCGGATAAATTAATTTCTTCAAGCGAGAAAATATATGAGAATATTGATGAAAAGTATAATGAGATGATGTTTGAATATCAAAAATCAGCAAATATATATTCATATATAACTTCTGCTGATTATTATGCAAATTTATATTATATGAGCGAAGTTAAAAAAGATATAGATGTACTAAAAGAAAATCAATCTGATGAAGTAAAAGAACTCGAGGATTTATATAACAAAATTATCGAAACAAATTCAAAACCTCCTGTTCTTAAAGAGATTCCGAAGAATGAAGCAGGTTTACAATTGATAAAAACAGCATATGCTTATGATGGTGACGCAATAAGTAAATTTGCGTTTTTAGAACTCTTTACAGAAATTTTAATTATTGAAGGTGAGAAATATAGCGAGGATAATAAAGTAGAAATTAAATCAAAAGAAGCAACTGCAATGAAGGAAGAAAGCAAGAAAAGCAGTGCGGTGAATCAAGAAATTATTGATAAAATATCCGCAGGGCAATTTATGATGAGTTGCCTTTCATATAAGCCAGATTTACAATTTGCAGGAATTTTAACTATTATGTCTCAAGCTCTTTTATCAAAGAAGGATAAATTGGATCCAACCCAATATGCGGCAATTAGCAATTTAATTAATAATGATTTGGAGCAAGTGCTTGGAGACAAAAAATATGATTTTCTCAATATAATTATTAATGCGAATGCAAATCAATTACTTGAGGTTTTTAATAACTGGAAAGATAAAACTGGTAATTTGAGGGATTTGAATTTCAACAGACAAGAATTAATCGGTTTATTAAATATGTTTGGGCTTAACATTGAAGAAGTAAAGGTAGAAACGCCATCTGTTGCACCTACTACACCTGTTCCAGTTGTAATAGATCCACAGCAAAACACTGGATATGACATTACTCATATTAAAGCAACACTTAGTGAGATTAATAATCTTAATCCAAGTATGGGGAATAATGAACTATTAGGAGTCTTATTTGGATGGAATGACGATGTTAATTATAGTGAGTATTCAAAAATAGTAGATTCGGGCGTATGGGATTATTATGTAGATAGTGAAAATAAAAAGGCAGGCTGGGCAGAGCGTAGTAATAATGCTGGATACGCCTATATTTATCATTTTCCAAATGAGCCTGATAAACATATTGAAATAAAAAGAGGGTTAGAGGGAGAAGATAGTGATGCTTTCTCTATCACTACAAGAGATGATGATACTAAAAGAGATATATCTATAAAAATTAAAACTGATGATGGAAATGATGTATATTATCCGATTTTAGTTGATATAGTTCAAAAGCAAGATCGAGAATATAATGGTTTAAATATAAAAACAAATGCAAATTCTCAATATGTTAGAACATATTCTTTAGGAGACCTTTTAGATTTGGTGGCCTATAAAAAAGGTGTTGTTGTTGAAGAAAAGCATAATGAATATATTGAGGATGATATTATCAGCAGTATTTCAAAATATGCAGATAATGGAGACATATTGGAAATGTATGGAGAAAAGAATGGTGAGTTGGATGGAACTTATGTTTCTTATTTTGAGAATGAAATTATGAGTTCTAAGATAGAATATGCAGAAGGAATGAAAAATGGTAGTTACTATACTTATTATCTAAATGGAAATTTTGAAGTAATTGCAGAGTATAAAGATGATAAAAAGAATGGTGAATATCTATACTCTTATGAAAATGGTATATTGGCAAAGAAAGAGAAGTATGAAATGGGAGTCGAAAATGGAATGTTTTATGATTACAGCCCTGGTGGATCCCTTACAAGAGAAAGAGAATACAACGATGGTGTATTAGATGGTATTTATCGCGAATACGCTATAGCGGCTGAAGGTAGTACATGGGAAACTACTTATGTATATGGTCAGTATATAAACAATGAAATGGTTGGATATTGGGAGTGGGGAGACTTTGATGACAACTGGACTGCTAAACGTGAATATTCCAACGGTGTGATGATATACTTCCAGAATAGAAAAGAAATAATCTACTATAATCCTGATGGCTCAATAAAAAAATAATATTGAAGTTGTGATGAATTTAGCAGAGTTTCAAGGAATGAATGTCCTTAAGACTCTGCTATTTAGATATTATTCATAATATCTTGCAAATATGATATTATATAAGAAAATATAGTATACGAGGAATGATTCATATGAAAAAAACAGCTTTAATAACTGGAGCGACTAGAGGAATAGGGAATGAAATTGCAAAGACGTTTGCAATAGACGGTTATAATGTTGTTATTAATTATCTAAATAGTGAAGAAACTGCAGAGAATTTATGTAGGCAATTATATGAAAAGGGTTATAATGCCATGAAAGTTAAAGCTGATGTCAGCAATAGAGAAGAAGTAGAAATGATGATAAAAACCGTACAAAACAAGTTTGGAGATATTGATGTTTTAGTTAACAACGCTGGAATTGCTCAGCAAAAGTTATTTACGGAAATATCAAATTTGGATTGGGATAGAATATTTGATGTTAATGTCAAGGGCGTGTTTAACTGCTCTCAAATGGTTCTTCCTAAGATGATACAAAATAAAAAAGGGAAAATAATTAATATTTCATCTATGTGGGGATTAACGGGTGCATCATGTGAAGTGCATTATTCTGCTTCAAAAGCTGCTGTAATTGGTTTAACAAAAGCTTTGGCAAAGGAAGTAGGGCCTTCAAATATTCAAGTTAATTGCGTTGCGCCAGGAGTAATCAATACAGACATGAACGCAGATTTAAACAATCAGGACATTGAGGATATTAAAGATCAAACTCCTCTTGGAATGATTGGTTCTGTTAAAGATATTGCAGAAACGGTTTTATTTTTAGCTTCAGATAAAGCAAATTTCATCACTGGGCAAATAATAAGTCCAAATGGTGGAATGGTTATTTAACACTATAAAAAAAATAAAAATATTACTAATAAAATAGGAGATAATGATTATGTTTGAGAAGAAGCTTTATAAAACCATTTTGTTTATATCATTTTCTATATCAATTATAAGTATGTTAGGAAACCTTATTTCTGGATTCCCGCTTTTAATTAATATTAAGTGGATTATACTTGCTCTTTTTTCAGCATATTCATATTACAGAGCAAGATATAAAGATAACATTGAAATATCTAAATTTCTGTTTTTTGTATTTTTAGTTTTGGTATTTCTGCCTTTCGCACATATTGATTCCGGTGGAAGTGCAAATAATTCTATCGGATATATTTTTTTAATACTTATCTGTATTACATATCTTTTTAAAAGTAAAAAGCGTGCTATTCTTGTAATATTGCATATTTCAATGTTTATTCTTTTACATGTTTTAGAATATGTGCATCCAGAGTTGATTTCAACCTATTCGAGTCAAAATCAGTTTATTGATAGATTGATACAAATTCCTATGATAATGTTGGTATCTTATTTTATCATTAAAAAGTTTGCCAATGCATATGAAGAACAAAAGATGCTGCAAAATAAATATAGTGAAGAATTGGAAAAAGCAAATGAAAGGCTTAGATTCTTGGCTAATTATGATGAGTTGACATCTTTATACAATAGAAGAGTATTTAACCGCGTTCTCGATGAAATCAAAGAAAATGAAACAATGATCAATTTAGAAATATATATTGCGCTTATAGATGTGGATTTTTTTAAGGAAATAAATGATGATTTTGGTCATTTGACAGGAGATAAAATTCTTATTGAATTCTCATCAAAATTAAAAGATATTATTAAAGAACCAAATATCATCAGCCGTTGGGGTGGAGATGAATTCTCTTTGATATTTTACGGCGGAGAACAAGAATTGATTGACTTATTGAATAATATGGAAAATGTTTATTCGGATGTGGTCGATTTCTATGGCATTGGTAGCGGTATTAGTATCGGTGCAACAAAGTGGGAAAAAGATATGGATATTGCACAAGTTATGAAATTGGTAGATTATGCTTTGTATGAATCCAAGGATTTAGGCAGAGGAATCATTACAATTAAAGATGTTTCAGAATTGAATTCAACTAGTCATAAGAAAAGATTGGAAAAAAATTTGGCGATTTAAAAAACAACAAATATCATGTTAAAAGGTATGATATATAAATATAGTTTTAAAAAGATTCAGCCACACTAAAGGAGGATAAATTGAATATGTATGATAATCAAAAGAATTTACCATGGTTACCTTTACCTTCATTGAACGATACTTGCAATAAGCTTCTAAAGTGGAGTAAACCTTTAATCAGTGATGAAGATTACAATGCTTCTTTAGAATCGATGAATGAATTCCTATCACCTAAAGGAATAGGTCCTGTTTTAGAAAATTATTTGATTAGTTGGAATGAACAAGAAAATATTTCAAATTGGCTTGAATCGTTTTGGAATGATTCATATCTTAAAAACCGCTTGCCGATACCGACAAATAGCAATGTAACAAATGTTTTAGAAAAAAACGAATCTATCCAAAATCTTACACAAAGTGAATTGGCTTCAAGTTTGACAATTACACTTTTTCAATATAATAAGATTATAAACGATGAAAACCTTCCAATTGACTATCAGGGAGGTAAACCTTTATGTATGAGTCAGTATAAGACCATGCTTGGATCAACGAGAATACCGGCAAGTGATAAAGATTATCTAATAACAAATTCAAATTCTAAACATATTGCTTTTATTATAGAAGGTCATTATTATGCAATGGATATCCTTGATGATGAAGGTGAGATAAAAGACTATTCAACAATTTTAAAGAATGTTGAATGGATGATAAATAATTCAAATAAAAATATCGATGATAATTCAATTGGAAATTTAACATCTTTGAATAGAGATCAATGGGCAAAATTAAGAAACAATTTAATTGAAATTAGTCCGATGAATGAAGAGTATTTCAATCTTATTGAAAGTGCTTTGGCGATTATTGTTTTAAACCAAAACGAGTATTCTAAAAGTGATACATTTTTTAAAAATATGCTGTGTGGGGATTCAAACAATAGGTGGCATGATAAATCGATTCAATTCATCATTACGAAAGATGCGCATATAGGTTTGAATTACGAGCATTCTGGTATTGATGGCACAACACTTGGAAATCTTGAGAAGTTTATTTTTACTGAAACGAAAAGCCATAAATATTCAAATGATATAATCGAACCCGAGTTGCCTGATGAACTGATATTTAAAAAAGATAAATATATTATCAGTGAAATTGAAAAGGCAAAACTTGGAAGTAGAAGTGCTTTTGATCAACTCAACATAGAAGTGTTGTTTTTCAATAATTTTGGTAAGCAATTTATGAAAAATAATAAAATAAGTCCAGATAGTTTTATTCAGATTGCAATTCAATTGGCTCAACATAAAACATTCGACAAAGTCTTCAATGTATATGAAGCTGTTTCTACAAAACAATTTTTACATGGAAGAACAGAGACAATGCGTCCTGTGACTTATGAATCCATTCGATTTATCAATGATAAAACAAAAGAAAATCTATTTATTGCTTCAAAAAAACATATAGAGAGAATAATGGAATGTAAAAATGGCTATGGGATAGACCGTCATTTATTTGGACTGAATAAAATATATGAAAAGTATCGTAGCGATGAAAAATTCCCAGTTGTTTTTACTACCGCAAGTTACAAAACACTTTCATATAATAATTTTTCAACAAGTACCAGCAGTTCGACTGGATTGATACTTGCAGGTTATGGTCCTGCTGTTGATGATGGTTATGGACTTCGCTATCTTATATACAATGAGAAATTACACTTTGTTTTATCCAGTAATTTTGAAAACAAATATAATCTTATGCAGTTAAAAGATAATTTGGAAGACTCTTTAGATGAAATTGCATCAATTCTTAAGGGGGATGGATTATGTCGGTAAGAGAAATCTTATTATTGGGGAATGAAAACTTATTTAAAACATCTGAAGAAATTACGGAAGAAAATTTAGATAAAGCCAAGCAAGTCATCGACGATTTGCATGATACTATTATCGCTTTTAAAAACAAGTATGGCTTCGGGAGGGCGATTTCCGCACCACAAATTGATGAAGCATATAGAATTGTATATTTCCATATGGATGATGAAATAATTCATTTTATAAATCCAGTAGTGGAGTTTATCGGTGAAGAAACATTCGAATTATGGGATGATTGCATGAGTTTCCCACAATTGGAAGTGAAGATTAAAAGGCATAAAAAAATCAAAGTGATTTATAAAGACCTTGACTGGAATGATAATGAATTAGTGTTTGCTGGTGATTTATCTGAATTGTTTCAACATGAGTATGATCATTTGAATGGTATTTTGGCAGTGCAAAGAGCGATTGACAACAAATCATTCAGGATCAATAATCATAATACGGAGGAATATAAATGAAAATTGCAGTAATAATATTAGCTCCTTTATTGCCAGTAATAATTTTTTGATTATTTGATAAATTGTTTAATTTAAAAATTAAACTAATTAAGTTGTTTAAAACGACCAAAAGATATGAAAAAACAATGCTTGCTGTTTCATTATCTAGTTATCTGTTGTTTTGTTTATTTCTTTTTT
>DAOUQP010000035.1 GCA_030625575.1 Eubacteriales bacterium
GATCATTTGAAGAATCGATTAAAGATACAATAGAGTGGTTGAAAAAAAATTAATCTGTGCAAAAGTCAAAATGCTCCCTTTAGGTAGATATATTAACCTAATAGGGAGCATTGAATATTTATGGTGCTTTATTTTCCCATAAGAAAGATCTGATATTCGAATAAAAATCAAAGCGCAGATTTCTAACTTGTTCAGATTCAAGATCGTAATCATTTTGGCTGAGTATATCGATGTAATGTCCTACCAAAGATGCTGTGTGAGAATCCGGGTAAGTATCGATAAAATCTTGATATTGAGCTAAAATTTCATCATCGAGTTTAGTAGAGTCGATTTCAATAAAGTCCAAGTGGTTGCCATTTCCCATTATTGCAGCATATAGATAGCGGACATATAGTTCATATATCTTGCTTTCAGTATAACCGCCTTTGAATGTGATTAAATGATTTTCTACATCAACAGTTTTATCGAGTAATTTACCAATGACTTTTGATAAATCGTCGCTATTTAAATCGTTAGCAAGATATTCTGTTTCTTGTATTTTGAAATAACCGTTGAGTTCATCAGAAGCATATGAACTATATTGAGTCAATTTTGTATAATCAATCAGGTTGACAGAAAGTTTGTTTTTATTCTCCGGTAATTTCGATATCATATACTTTTCAAATGCTACAAGCATTGGATCGTGAAATTTAGAATCACAATCATCTAAATTTCCATTCAAAAATGCTTCGATTTCATCGGATTCAGGATTGGTTTTAAACAACTCCGAATATTGTTCGAAGATTTCCAGTTGAGGATCTTCAACCTCTTGAACTATTGGTTTTTCAGTGCAACCAGCTGCGATTAAAGCTACAATCAATAATAAAAATGGTATGTAAAGTTTTCTGTTCATGTTCATATCATCACCCTGTCAAATTTAGTAAGTCCACTATAAGACTACTATACTTTTATAAAAGTTCCAATAAAAATTTAATATTTTATTAAATTTGAAAATATGATATAATATTTTTGTTATAGAAGGAGGGTGAAGTTATATGAAACATATTAAAACTGTAACTAAGGGTTCTTTTAATAGAGTTGCATCGACAATGGGATGTGGAGAATGTCAAACATCTTGCCAATCAGCTTGTAAAACATCATGCACCGTTGGAAATCAAGCATGCGAAAATAAATAGTAATAAGTATAGGCAGCTTATAGGCTGCCTTTTCTATGTATAAACAAGGAGATGTATAAATGATTCATAAGTTTAAACAAGGTGGATTGCACGTTGTATTGGATATAAGCAGTGGAGCGGTTCACATCATAGATGAAATGGTATACGATATATTGGATTATTATCCTGATGTGAATATCGATCAGGTTG
Organism: Eubacteriales bacterium; assembly: GCA_030625575.1. Classification (GTDB taxonomy): domain Bacteria; phylum Bacillota; class Clostridia; order Peptostreptococcales; family Acidaminobacteraceae; genus DAOURC01. The sequence goes on from DAOUQP010000035.1 coordinate 1,365, forward strand.
TTGAAAAATTAAAGAATAAATACACTGAAGAAGATTTAAGAGAAGCTTGCGATGATATTGATTCTTTAATAAATGAAAAATTACTTTTTAGTCCTGATAATTATGAAAACAATGTGCAATTCAAGAATAGAAAACCCGTAGTGAAATCTATGTGTCTGCATGTAGCTCATGACTGTAATTTAAGATGCGGTTATTGTTTTGCATCACAAGGAGATTATCAAGGTTCTCGTTCATTGATGAGCGCAGAAACCGGGAAAAAATCGTTGCTTTATTTAGCTAAGAATTCAGGAAACCGTCGTAATCTAGAGGTCGATTTTTTTGGAGGAGAACCTCTCATGAATTTCGATGTAGTTAAAGAAATAGCTGAATACGGTAAAAGCATAGAGAAATTGTACAACAAAAACTTTAGATATACGATTACAACAAATGGAATGCTGTTGGATGACGATATAATAGATTATCTAAATGAAAACATGGACAATGTGGTTATGAGTTTGGACGGCAGAAAAACTGTCAATGATAAAATGAGACCGATTGTCGGTGGTGGAAGTTCATATGATGTTATTGTTCCTAAATTCAAGAAATTAGTCGATAAAAGAGGGGACAAAGATTACTTTATCAGAGGTACTTTTACAAAACTTAATTTGGATTTTGCAAAAGACGTCAAACATTTCGCAGATTTAGGATTTAAAAGCACGTCTATGGAGCCGGTTGTTTCTGAACCGGGATTGCCTTATACAATCGAAGAATCCGATTTAGAAACTATTTATGCACAATACGATGAATTGGCTGAAGAAATGCTGTCTAGACACGGTACGGATGAAGATTTTGGATTTTTCCATTATAACGTGGATTTAGAACAAGGTCCTTGTATAATCAAAAGGTTGACAGGTTGCGGCGCAGGTAGTGAATATATAGCTGTCACACCAGAGGGAGATATTTATCCTTGCCACCAATTTGTCGGCAATGATGAAAAGAAGATGGGTAGTATTTTAGATGAATCATGGGATTCTGAAATGAGTTTGGTGTTTAAAAACGCTCATATCTTCAACAAACCTAAATGTAGAGATTGTTGGGCAAAGTATTATTGCAGCGGTGGTTGTCACGCGAATGCATACAACTTCAACGGAGATATAAATATCCCTTATGAAATAGGTTGTGACTTGGAGAAAAAGAGATTAGAGACTTCTATATACATGCAAGCTAAAATTATGTTGATGGAGGAATAAAATGATTATAAAGTTTAAAGAGTATGAACCAACAATCCATAATGATGCTTTTGTAGCTCAGTCCGCAGATATCATCGGACGAGTTGAGATAAAAAAAGATGCAAATATTTGGTTCAATACTGTAATTAGAGGCGATATCAACAAAATAGTTATCGGCGAGAGAACCAATATTCAAGATTTGACTATGATTCATGTTGCGGATGAGCATGAAACAATTATAGGAAACGATGTAACTGTCGGACACAATGCAATATTGCACGGTTGCACCATAAGCGACAATTGTCTTATCGGAATGGGTGCGATAATTTTAGATGGTGCATTCATTGAAGAAAATGTTATAATAGGTGCGGGTGCGTTGGTAACACAAGGCAAAAGAATACCTAAGAATTCGATGGTTTTAGGATCTCCTGGAAAAGTAGTTAGAGAGTTGACCAAAGAAGAAATTGAGTATTTCAAATTTTCGGCTAAAAAATATGTAGAAACATCAAAAGAATACTAGACTAGGGGGTATGACATTATGAGAAACGGAAAGCTTTTCTCAATTATCGCATTGATAATAATTGCAGTTCTTGCATTTGTAGCACTTTATGGATTAGGTCCAATTAAATCTGTTGAAGATAGCATGAAATTAGGACTTGATATCGAAGGTGGAGTTGTAGTTGTTTATGAAGCACAAACGGATGCTACAGGTGATGATTTAGCAAAAATCATGTCGCAGACAAAGAGTGTATTAAGTAAAAGGGTAGATCAATTAGGTTTGACAGAACCGAATATTTCAATTCAAGGTGAAAATAGAATTAGAATTGAATTGCCGGGAGTAAAAGATGTCCAAGAAGCTATGGATGTAATAGGTCAGACTGCACAATTGAAATTTATTAGGGTATACGAGGATTCTATCGCATATCCAGATATGACAATAAATGATTTTCATGGTGAATTGATTCTTACCGGTAAGAATGTAAGTGACGCGGGGATTTCTTCTGATCAATACGGTAATCCTGCTGTATCGTTGAAACTCGACAGAACAGGTGCGGAATTATTTAAGGATGCTACGATAGCAGTTGTAAATTATGAAGAAAAAAGAGGTCAAATTGCAATTTTATTAGATGATCTTGTAATATCAGCTCCATATACAAATGAGATTATCCCAGGTGGAGAAGCGATTATTACGGGATCGTTCGATTTCAAATATGCCCAAAACCTTTCTACACTTATTAGGGGTGGTGCTCTTCCTGTAGATTTAGTAGAAGTGCAAACGGGATTGATGGGACCGATTTTAGGTATAGATGCTTTAAAATATAGTGTTTATGCAGCAGGCATCGGTTTAATGTTGGTAATTATATTTATGATTGGTTTTTATAGATTGCCAGGTGTGATTGCAGGCTTGGTTTTGATTTTATATTCTTCTATCGTAATGTTTATTATGGTTGGATTGAATGCAACGTTGACTTTACCGGGTATGGCGGGTTTAGTGCTGTCGATCGGTATGGCGGTAGATGCGAATGTAATCATTTTTGAAAGAATCAAAGAAGAACTCAGGGTTGGAAAAACAATAAGAGCTTCGATCGATGCTGGATTCAAAAGAGCTTTAAGAACAATAATGGATTCCAACGTTACAACTTTCATTGCAGCTATTGTGCTTTTCTACTTTGGAGAGGGTCCGATACAGGGATTTGCAATAACACTGATGATAGGTATAGGAACAAGTATGTTCACTGCAATAGTTGTTACACGTTTACTACTTAAAAACATTGCTTTGATCAAAGCGTTCAACAATAAAATATTATTTGGAGTGAAGGGGTGATGAAGATGAAATTTGCAGAGAATTTAAAAATTTGGAGTCTGATTTCATTAGCAATCATCGCTATCGGACTAATTATTGCTTTAACAAGCGGTGTCAACCTAGGAATTGATTTTACAGGCGGCACTATGATACATATCAACATGGATAAAACTTATGAAGTTTCTCAAATTCAGGAATCAATAGATGAGTATAATCTTGAAGCAGATATCATTCATGCTGGATTTGATAAAACTGAAATTATAATCAAGACAAAATTGTCTCTTGACAATACACAGAGAATGGAAATATTCGAAGCGTTAAAAAATGATTTCAATCTGACTAATGAAGATTTCCTAGAAGCCGAACAATTCGGCCCTACAGTTGGAAAAGAAATACAAAGTAAAGCATTATCGTCAATAATGATCGCTTCATTGGGTATGCTTATCTATATAACGCTCAGATTTGAAATAATATATGGTGTTACAGCAATTGTCGCATTGATTCACGATGTGTTGATTTTACTGGCTGTTTATTCGATTTTCAACATTCCGATCAATTCTTCATTTATTGCAGCTGTACTGACGATAGTGGGTTATTCAATAAATGATACCATTGTTGTTTTCGATAGAGTCAGAGAAAATGTAAAGAAAATGAAAAAGAGCAGTTTTGCTGAGATTGCCAACAAGAGTCTTAGCCAAACAATAATTAGAAGTATCAATACTTCATTTACTACATTGTTGGTTATCGGCAGTCTATACGTTTTAGGAGTAGAGGCTATTAAAGAATTTGCATTCCCTCTTATGACTGGAATCATTGTCGGTACGTATTCATCGATCTTTATCGCTAGTCCTTTATGGGCGTTTATGAAGGATAAAACAAAAAAAATGAATTATAAGAAAGTGTAGGTGAGATTCATGCAAATTACATTTATTTTTTCAATGATTTTTGCAGTAATTATTTCAGTATTTGCACTAGCAAACGCTTCGCCGGTAACTATCAGTTTAATTTTTAAAACTTATGAATTATCACAAGCAGTTGTTATACTTATTTCTGCAGTTATTGGAGCTGTAGTTGTATTCTTGTTGAATCTAGTAACAAAAGCGAAATCTGTAATGAAAAACAAAAATTTATCAAGACAGATTAAAGAGTTGGAGAATCAATTAAACAATTGTCAAAAACAATTGGAAGAGACAAATAAACAAGTTGTTGAAGAAGATGAAATTGTTACTGAAAACAATGAAACGGTGATTTAATGTATTTTCAAAGAAATCTTTGGATTGAAAATAAAATAGATTATGATCTATCAAAAAAACTGGCCCAGAAATTGGGCCTAGTTTTGCCTATAAGTGATTATCTTGTAGATAGAGATATAGTTACTGAAAATAGTGCATTGAAATTTCTTTATCCCACATACGAAGACATAAATAAAATAGAGATTTTTAATGGCATTAAAGAAGCTTCAGAAGTAATAATTGAAAGCGTTAAAAGTAAAAAAAACATCATGATTTACGGAGATTATGATGTAGATGGAATCACCAGTACAGTGATTCTCTATAAGTATTTAAAAAAACTCGGTGCTGAAGTAAATTATTTTGTACCTAATAGACATTCGGACGGGTATGGATTAAGCATTGAAGCACTTGATACGATAATCGATAAATTCGATTTGTTGATTTCAGTGGATTGTGGAATAACATCTGTTAGAGAAGTAGACTACTTAAAGGAAAAACAAAAAGAGGTCATCATCACAGATCATCACGAACCTAAATCCAAAATTCCCGACGCAGTCTTGGTCAATCCAAAATTGGATGAAAACGCTTTTCATGATTATGCAGGTGTTGGAGTCGTTTATAGGTTGCTTCTGGAATTGGAAAAGAAAACCGGTATACCTTTAGAAAAGGATTATCTTATTTTTGCAGCATTGGGTACTGTTGCAGATTTAATGCCGCTGACTGAAATCAATAGAGTGATAGTTAAAGTAGGACTGGAGAATTTCAAGAATCTCGATAATATAGGACTGAAAGAATTAGTCAAGCAATCAAATCTGAAATTAGATGAAATAACATCATCTAATATCGCTTTCAATATCGCGCCTAAGATCAATGCGTCTGGAAGACTTGGTACAGCGATGAAGGCGATTGAATTGTTTATTACCGATAATAATGAAACTGCTGAAAAGATATCGAAAGAATTATGTATACTCAACGAAGAAAGAAAAACCATAGAGTTGGATATTTTAGAAGAGGCGAAATTACAGGTAAAAACAGATGAGAAATTCATACTGGTAAAAGGTGAAAATTGGAATGACGGTGTAATAGGCATTGTTGCTTCTAAATTGGTTGATATTTATAGAAAACCGACTATTGTATTTACCCAAAGAAATGGTATATTAAAAGGGTCGGGGCGAAGTGTCGGTCAATTCAACTTGCTCAAAGCTCTAGAATCTTTAGAGAGACATTTTATGCAGTTTGGTGGGCATCAATATGCTGCAGGACTAAGTCTTGAAACAGGCAAATATGATGATTTCAAAAGAGAAATTATTGAGTACGCAAACATTCATTTGACTGAAGAAGATCAACAGGTGAAGTTGAAGTATATCAGCCAAATCGATTCGAAATTCATCAACAGAGAATTTTTAAAACAAATAAATCTATTATCTCCGTTCGGCATCGGAAACAGTAAGCCGCTTTTTATAATAAAGAAGGCGTATGTTGAAAATTTCAAGATTGTAGGGAAAGAAAAATCCCACTTGAAATTGAATTTGCATATCGATAATAGAGTTGTCGGCGCCATAGGATTCAATCTAGCATCAAAAGGCGATCGGATAAAGAAAAAGGATGAAGTGGATCTTATATGTACTTTGGACAAGAATGTTTATTTAGGTGTAGAGTATATCAATCTATATATAAAAGATTTGAAATTGAATAATGAATTGCAAACTGAAAAAAATGATTTGATTCATAACATTTTTAATTATCATGAAAACGAAAAGAATATTGACTTTAAAACCGAAATTGTAAAAAGCCTTCCAAACAGAGAATATTTAGTTAAGTTTTATAAATTGCTGTCAAAGGAAAAAGTAATGTTGATAAAAAAAGAAGATGTTGTCGACAATGCAGTAGACACTAAAATGATGATGTTTATTAGCGGAAGAATATTTAGCGATTTAGGGTTTGTTACATTTACTGAAAATAGTGAATTTGCCGAAATAAAAATAAAGAATCATAATCAAAAAACAAAGATGAGCTTAAATGATTCTCAAACATATAGAAATACTATTAAAATTATGGAGGATTTAAATGGATATTAAAGAGAAAATCAGGGTTATTGAGGACTTCCCGGTAGAGGGAATCAGCTTTAAAGATATTACAACTTTATTGTCTGATGGGGAAGCGTTTAATTTTAGCATTAATGAAATGATCAAGATGGTAGGTAACTTGGAATTTGATTTAATTGTTGCACCTGAAGCCAGAGGGTTTTTAATAGGAGCTCCGATGTCTTTTCAAATGAGAAAACCATTTGTACCTATTAGAAAAAAAGGTAAGTTGCCTTTCGAAACATTAACATATGAATATGAACTTGAATATGGAACTGATATTCTTGAGGTTCACAATGATGCAATAAAACCTGGTGACAAGGTTCTTATAGTCGATGATCTGTTGGCAACTGGTGGAACTGTAGGTGCCATAGTAGAAATGGTCGAAAAACTCGGCGGGGAAGTTGTGGGTCTTGAATTTTTAATTGAACTGGATTTCCTTAAAGGTAGAGATTTGTTAAAAGGTTATCGAGTTGAAAGTTTAATCCAATATTAACGATAAACCTTCTGTACTTGTTATAGAAGGTTTGTTTTATTATTGTTTTGTATTATAATAGGATGTATATATTTATTTAGAAGGTGCTGCTATGAACATCGAATCATATATTGATCAATTATTAAAATTTAATCCTAATTACGACCTTACCAATATTATTAAAGCTTATAAAATTTCTGAAGAAGCACATAAAGGTCAATTTAGAAAATCCGGAGAACGCTACTTTATTCATCCTGTTCAAGTTTCGCTTATTTTAGCTGAATTGGAATTGGATGAAGTATCGATTATAGCGGGCTTGCTTCATGATGTCATAGAAGACACCGAATACACTTATAGTGATATTGAGAAGATGTTTGATAAATCAACTGCAGACATAGTTGATGGCGTGACAAAACTTGGACAGATCAGCTTCGATTCAAAAGAAGAACAACAAGTGGAGAATTTAAGAAAAATGTTTTTAGCCATGGCTAAAGATATTCGCGTGATTTTAATAAAGCTAGCTGATAGATTACATAATATGCGGACATTGAAATTTATGACCGAAGAGAAGAAAAAAGAGAAAGCTGAGGAAACTCTTGAAATTTACGCGCCGATAGCTCATAGATTGGGAATCAGTAAAATCAAATGGGAATTAGAAGATTTATCTTTACTATATATCGATCCAGTTAAATATTATGAACTTATAGCAAGAGTAAACAAGAAAAGAGCAGAAAGAGAATTATTAATTAAAAACGTTATAGACAAAATTGATATTGAATTGAAAGAAACAAACATACCTTGTGAAATAAACGGTAGACCGAAGCATTTTTACAGCATATACAGGAAAATGACTTATCAAAACAAACATTTCGATGAAATATTTGATTTGACGGCTATTAGAGTTATCGTAGATTCGGTCAAAGATTGCTACGGAGTTTTAGGTGTCGTCCATACCTTATGGAAACCTATCCCTGGTCGCTTTAAAGATTATATAGCCATGCCGAAGCCTAACATGTATCAATCTCTTCATACCACGGTAATTGGTGATAATGGAGAACCATTTGAAATCCAGATAAGAACTCAAGATATGCATAAAATCGCCGAGTTTGGTATTGCCGCACATTGGAAATATAAAGAGAATAAATCCACTGATGATATCGGAGACAGACTGACGTGGATTCGTCAAATGATGGAATGGGATAGGGATATAGAGAATCCAAGTGAGTTTATGGAGTCTTTGAGACATGATGTCTTTAATAGTCAGGTTTATGTTTTCACTCCAAATGGTGAAGTTGTCGAGTTGCCTGATGGTGCTACTCCAGTAGATTTTGCATATAAAATACATTCGGCTGTCGGAAATAAATGTGTTGGATCAAAGATAGATGGACGGATAGTACCTTTGAATTTTAAATTGAAAAATGGAAACATAGTAGAAATAATGACATCCAAGAGTTCAAATGGACCAAGTAGAGATTGGTTGAATTTTGTAAAAAGCACACAAGCAAAAAGCAAAATAAAGCAGTTTTTCAAAAAAGAAAGACGCTCTGAAAATATTGAAAATGGAAAAGAGATTCTAGAAAGAGAAATCAAAAAACAAGGATTGGTACCCAAGAAAGTTCTAGTCAATGATTATTTAAATCCTTTATTAAGGAGATTGAGCTGTAATACAATTGAAGATTTATATGCTGCAGTAGGTTATGGCGGAATTTCAACAGCGCAAGTGGTTCCTAAGTTGAAAGAAAGATACGCAGAACTGCATAAAAAAGAAATCGAAGAACTTAAAGAAGTTGTAATAACACATGAAGACAGGAAAAAACCAAACAAACAAGGTGTAAGAGTTAAAGGCGTAGACGATATGCTTATAAGATTTGCCAAATGCTGCAACCCTGTTCCTGGAGATGATATAATTGGATTTATCACTCGTGGAAGAGGTGTAACTGTACACCGTTTGGATTGTACCAATTTTGAAAAAACACAAGATGCCAAAGAAAGATATATCGAGGTAGAGTGGATCAATGATGAATCATCGACATATTCATCAGAAATCAAGATTATAGCCAATGATCGTAGAGGTTTGATATCTGAGATTACTGCAGTGGTATCTGAACAAAATCTTATCGTTAAAGGATTAAACGCAAAGGTAAATGACGATGGTATGGCAACTGTAAGTATTTCATTAGAAATATCTGATATCAAACAACTTAATAAACTTATTCATAAAATGAAAATCTTGCCTGATGTAATAAATGTAAAGAGAGTTAAATCGTAAGGAGGAAATATGAGAGCTGTTGTTCAAAGAGTAAATCAAGCAAAAGTCTCGGTAAATGACGAAGTATACAGTGATATGAAAATGGGGTTGCTTGTATTACTTGGTGTGGGGAATGAAGATACAATTGAAGATGTAGAGTATATGGTAGAGAAAATAGTGAATTTGAGAATTTTTGAAGATGAAGATGAAAAAATGAATTTATCATTATCGGATACAGGCGGCGAATTGATGGTTGTGTCACAATTTACTCTATACGGAGATACTAGAAAAGGTAGAAGACCGAGTTTTATAAATGCGGCAAGACCAGAACTGGGAAATGAGTTGTATGAAAAATTTGTTGAATATGCAACTAATAAAGGATTTGATGTTAAAACGGGTAAATTCCAAAGCCATATGGTTGTCGGCCTTGATAATGATGGGCCAGTTACAATTTTAGTAGATAGCAAAAAAATATTTTAGGTGACGTGATATTATGATTAGAAAATTTGTATTAGGCAGTTACGGTGTCAATTTATATGTAATATATGATGAAATTGAAAAGAAAGCAGCAATAGTAGATCCGGCGATATACGATTCTAAAGTTACCAAGTTCATTGATGGTTTAAACTTGAAAGTGGAATATATCATTTTAACTCATGGACATGGAGATCATTTGCTCGGAATCGATAAATATAAAGAAAAATACAAATGTGAGATAATAGCTCATAAATCAGAAAAAGAGCTGTTGAGCAATGCTGATTTGAATTTTTCTAAAAGAATGTCCGGTGAGTCGATAATTATTGTTCCTGATAAATGGTTAAAGGAAGACGATATTATTTCTATAGGGAGAATAGATTTAAAAGTTATTCATACTCCTGGTCATACTAAAGGCGGAATTTGTCTGTTGAATGACGATTTTCTTATTTCAGGGGACACGCTGTTTTATAGTTCAATAGGACGACATGATTTATATGGCGGAAATTATGGAGTATTAATGCAATCGATTATTAAAAAATTGATGAAACTCAATGATGATTTGATTGTTTATCCTGGCCATGGAAGTGAAACGACGATCGGCTTTGAGAAGAAAAACAATCCTTTTATAAAGGAAGAAATGAAATGATTAAGTTAAGAAATATTCCAAATAGACTGCAATACGATTTCATGCACATTTCAAAATTGTTTTTTAAAGATGCGCAATTGACCGATGAAACAATTGATGATGGTTATGTAATAGAGATTGTTCAAAATGATGATGAAATGAAAATTTCATTATTTTTTGATGGAAAAATCATTAATGAAAGAATTTCCGGCATTGAAAAAAACAGTGTTAAATTAGCTCTATACGATGTCTTAAGCACTGTAAGAGAGAGCAAGAGTGAATATGGTATTTTAGTAGGAGTAAGACCCGTAAAGGTCGTGCATAAGCTTCTGGATAACAACAATGATATCGAGGAAATAAAGCTTATCTTAGAAAAAGATTATAGAATCGGCACTGAAAAGATAAATTTACTTCTTGAAGTGGCGTTGAAAGAGAGAAATTTGATTTTTAAAGATTTCGATGCAATAAGCCTATACATCGGCATACCGTTTTGTCCTTCTATTTGCACTTATTGCAGTTTTCCTTCAAACGATATCAACAAAAAAGCTAAATTGGTCAATCCGTATATGGAATATTTGATCAAAGAAATAAAAGAAACGTTTGAATTGTTGAAAATTACAAATAGAAGAGTTGACAATATATACATCGGTGGAGGTACGCCTACATCAATTTCGAACGAACAATTGGGAATGATGTTAAAGACAATCGACGAATATATCAATCCTGATGATTTAAATGAATATACCATTGAAGCTGGAAGACCTGACACTATAACATATGGAAAATTGGAAACGATAAAAAAATACGGCATCACGAGGATATGTTTGAATCCACAGAGCATGAGCGACAAAGTGCTTGAAAAGATTGGAAGAAATCATACAAGAGAAGATATTTTGGATGCATATAAAATAGTTGAAGAATTCAAATTCAATTCTGTCAATATGGATTTGATAGTGGGACTTCCTGAAGATACAATCGAAAGTTTAAAAACGACTATCGATGAAGTTGTTTCGCTGAGACCCGAGAACATAACCGTTCACACATTGGCGATAAAAAAAGCCTCTCACATAAAAAACAACCAAGAAGAATATAATTTAGCTAAAAGCGATGAGATATCCAAGATGTTGTTGTATGTCGAGAAGAAAATGAGCGAAAACGGTTATGAACCTTATTACCTTTATAGGCAGAAAAACATTTTGGGAAATTTCGAAAACATAGGTTACGCCTTGAAAGAAAAAGAATCGATATACAATATGCGCATCATAGAAGAGAGACATAATATTCTGGCTTTAGGAGTGGGGGGAGTTTCTAAAAAGATAATTGAGTATGATTATTTTATCAGAATTCCAAATTTTAGATCTGTAGAAGATTATATCAGCAGGTTCGATGAAATAATCGATAGAAAGAAAAAATTCTTGAACTTGACATAGTCAGTGTTATAATCTATTATCTTTATAATAGAATAAATTGGTCGAGGAAAGAGTAACAAATGTAGAATATGTAGAGAATCAAGTAATGGTGAGAGCTTGATTATTTGAAATTTGTGAATGACACCTCAATAAGACTTACTCAATGAGAGGGTTTTTACCAATTAGGGTGGCACCGCGATTGATACTCGTCCCTAAGTCATAGGGGCGTTTTTTATTTTTTTAAGGAGGCAAAGATGATTAATAAACCTAAAGGAACAATGGATAAATTACCTCAAGACGTTGAAAAATGGCGTTATGTAGAAGAAAAATTTAGAGAAGTATGTCATCGATTCGGTTTCAAAGAAATTAGAACACCTCTATTTGAATATACGAAGTTATTTAAAAGGGGCGTCGGAGAAACGACAGATATCGTACAAAAGGAAATGTTCACTGTCATTAGTGATGCAAACTTAAAAAAATATAATGCTGGACATTATGATCTAGATAAAAAGGGTTTTACATTAAAACCAGAAGGTACAGCACCAGTTGTTAGAAGTTTCGTAGAAAATAAACTTTATGCCGATTCTCAACCGACTAAATTGTTTTATATCACACCATGCTATAGAAATGAAAATCCTCAAGCGGGTAGATTGAGAGAATTTCATCAATTCGGCATTGAAACTTTCAGTTCAGACAGCGCAATGACAGATGCGGAAAGCATTGCAGTGGCCATTAGATTTTTTGGCGAATTAGGTATAAAAGATATTAAACTAAAAATAAATAGCGTCGGATGTAAAAAATGCAGACCTGTTTACAATCAAACTATAAAAGATTATTTAGAGCCGAGGTTGGATAAATTTTGTCCTACTTGTCAGGAAAGATATGAGACTAATCCGCTGAGAATCCTAGATTGCAAGGTTGAGACTTGTCAAAATGAACTTGTTGAAGTACCTAAAATTACAGATCATCTATGTGATGAGTGTAAAGATCATTTTGAAATACTCAAAAAATCATTAGAAGCATTCGATATACAATATGAAGTCGATTACAAGATTGTAAGAGGACTTGATTATTATACAAAAACAGCTTTCGAGATTATAACAGAAAATATAGGTTCTCAATCTACTATTTGTGGTGGAGGAAGATACGATGGTTTGGTACAAGAAATCGGCGGACCGGAAGTTACGGGAGTTGGATTCGGTCTTGGAATCGAAAGACTGATAATGACTTTAGAAGCTGAAGGAATTTCTTTCCCTAAAGAAAACACTATGGATGTTTTTATCGTGATTTTAGGAGACAAGCCGAAATTCGAAGGATTGAAAATAATAAACAAACTTAGAAGCAATGGAATTACAGCAGACTTTGATCATTTAGAAAGAAGTTTAAAAGCTCAAATGAGATATGCAAATAAGATGGAATCTAAATTCACAATAATACTTGGAGAAAATGAACTTGAAAATGGAAGTGTGAACATTAAAAACATGTTGACTAGTGAACAGGTTGAAGTGAAAATAGAAGATATTGTAGAAAAAATCAGTGAATTACTAGGAGGTAAATAGATGGCTGAAATGCTGGAAAATTTTAAGAGAAGTCATTATTGTGGAGTACTGCGTGAAAGTGATATTGACCAAAGAGTGACTCTTATGGGATGGGTACAGAAGAAGAGAAATTTAGGTGGATTGATATTCGTAGATTTAAGAGATCGCGAAGGATTGGTTCAAATTATATTTGATACAGAGGTATCAAAAGAAGCCTTCGATAAAGCCAATGGCATCAGAGGAGAATTTGTCATTGCTATTCAAGGAATAGTTAAAATGAGACAATCGATCAATGATAGAATGCCTACTGGTAAAATCGAAGTGTTTGCTGATGAATTGAAAATATTATCAGAAGCTGAAATTCCACCGATCCACATCAATGACGATGATAATGCGGGAGAGAATTTAAGACTTAAATATCGTTATTTAGATTTAAGAAAACCAAAAATGCAGAAAAAAATGATTTTTAGAAATAAAGTTGCCAAGGCAGCTAGAGATTTCTTTGACGAAGAAGGATTTATCGATATCGAGACACCATTTTTAAATAAACCAACACCTGAAGGTGCAAGGGATTATTTAGTACCTTCTAGAGTAAATCCAGGACATTTTTATTCTTTACCGCAATCGCCACAGATATTTAAGCAATTATTGATGGTGTCGGGGTTTGATCGTTATTATCAAATCACAAAATGCTTTAGAGATGAAGATTTAAGAGCAGATAGACAACCTGAGTTTACTCAGATAGATGTTGAAATGTCTTTTGTGAACATGGAAGATGTAATCAGCATCAATGAAAAAATGCTTAAAGAAGTCTTTAAAAAGACATTGAACGTTGATCTGGAAATTCCTTTTAGAAGAATGACTTATGATGTTGCCATGGAAAATTACGGTAGCGACAAACCTGATTTAAGATTCGGTTTCGAGCTTAAATCGATTGACGATATTGCTGAAAAATCATCATTCAAGGTATTTAGTTCAACTATTGAAAACGGTGGAACTGTTAGAGGAATCAACATTAAAGGTTTTGAATCCAGTTTTACTCGTAAAGATATAAGTAAATTAGAAGAATATGCTAAAATAGTTGGAGCAAAAGGTCTTGCTTGGATGAAGTTCAAAGATGGAGAAGTATCATCTCCAATAGCAAAATTCTTTAATGAAGAAGAAATAAATGAATTAAAAGATGTCTTTAATGTTGAAAATGGAGACCTGTTACTCTTTGTAGCTGATAAAAAGAATGTCGTTTTAACTGCATTGGGAGCTTTAAGAGTAGAGATTGCAAAAAAAGTGAATATTATAGATGAAGATGAACTTAATTTCCTTTGGGTTACAGAGTTCCCGGTATTTGAATATGATGAAGAAGAAGATAGATATGTAGCCAAACATCATCCTTTCACATCGCCGATAGACGAGGACCTTCATTTATTGGAAACCGAGCCACATCTGGTAAAAGCGAAAGCTTATGACATAGTATTAAATGGTGTGGAAATAGGCGGAGGAAGCATTAGAATACATGATTCTAAACTTCAGAATCGTATGTTCAAAGCACTAGGGTTGGGCGAAGAAGAAGTTCAAGAAAAATTCGGTTTCTTGATTGAAGCATTTAGATATGGAACTCCTCCACATGGTGGAATTGCATATGGACTAGACAGAATGGTTATGCTTATGACTAAATCTGAGAGTATTAGAGAAGTAATCGCATTTCCTAAAACTCAAAATGCTACCTGTATGATGTCCAGTGCACCAGGGTTGGCGGAACAAAAACAATTAGATGAATTAAGTATTAAATTAAATGTAGGTGAATAGTAATGGGAAGAATTGGTAAGATAATAAACTTAAGTGATGATGTTGCAGTTGTCTCAATGCAAGCAAACGATGGATGCGGTGATTGCGATGCATGTAGTCATGGATCAAATGATTCTGTTCAGGTAATGGATGCACTAAATAATATTGGAGCTAAGTTGGGGGATACAGTTGAATTCGATATGGAAATTCCCTCACTATTAAGTGCTGCATTTATTGCGTATGTCATACCGTTGATAACAATGGTTGGCAGTATAGCATTATCGATATTTATTTTTAAAAATAATGGTTATGAAAAAAATGCTGAACTATATGCTTCTATTATTGGATTCGTAACATTGTTTTTAACTTTATTGGTTATAAGATTATTTGATAGTAAAATGAAAGAGAGTAAACGCTTTATAGCTAAAATAAATAGAGTGGTTATTAAATCTAATCAGGAGGTGTTCTTAAATGTTAAGAAGTGAATGTAGTGAATTGAAATCATGTGATCAGGAAGTTTTCGAGGCAATTATTAATGAATATGTACGTCAGGTGAATGGTGTTGAATTGATAGCTTCAGAAAATATTGTTTCTCCAGCTGTACTAGAAGCGATGGGTAGTGTATTTACCAATAAATATGCAGAAGGTTATCCAGGAAAAAGATACTACGGCGGCTGTGAATTTGCAGATGTTGTAGAGGATCTGGCAAGAGATAGAATGAAAGAGTTGTTTGGTGCAGAGCATGCAAATGTTCAACCACATTCTGGCTCACAGGCGAATATGGCGGTTTATATGTCTGTATTGGACCATGGCGACACAGTGCTGGGCATGAGTTTGACTCACGGAGGTCATTTGACTCATGGTTCACCGGTTAATTTTTCTGGTAAATTGTATAAATTTGTTTCTTACGGCGTCAATGAAGATACAGGGTACATCGATTATGATGAAGTTAGAAAAATAGCTTTAGAACACAAACCAAAAATGATTGTTGCTGGAGCCAGTGCTTATTCTAGAATTATAGATTTTAAAAAGTTCAGAGAAATCGCTGATGAAATCGGTGCTTATTTTATGGTTGATATGGCTCACATTGCAGGGTTGGTAGCTACAGGACACCATCCAAATCCTGTGGAATATGCTGATTTTGTTACAACGACTACTCATAAAACACTAAGAGGCCCTAGAGGTGGAGCGATTCTTTGTAAAGGAGAATATGCGAAAGCTGTCGACAAGACTATTTTCCCTGGCATTCAAGGTGGTCCGTTGATTCACATTATCGCTGCAAAGGCTGTAAGTTTTAAAGAAGCTCTTTCTGATGATTTCAAACTTTATCAAGAGAATGTTATTAAAAATACTCAGAGTCTATGTAATGCTCTGATTAAAAGAGATTACAACATAGTTTCCGGTGGTACAGATAATCATGTATTCTTGGTAGATTTAAGAAACAAAGGCATTACTGGAAAAGTAGCTGAAAGATTATTAGGTGAAGTCGATATTACAGTTAATAAAAATACAGTTCCTAAAGAAACTGAATCACCATTTGTTACAAGTGGTGTTAGAATTGGAACTGCAGCAGTGACAACACGCGGAATGAATACTCAGGATATGGAAGTGATTGCTGAAATAATCGATCTGACATTGACACAAAAAGGCGATGTTGAAGATTTGAAAAATAGAATTACCAAATTAGCACAACAATATCCATTGTTCTAAATAAATTAATAACTGGCGTAATGCCAGTTATTAACACAAGATATATGTTAAACATTTCACATGGAGGCGAAATATGAGTACAAAAAAATTAGTTCAAACGGCTTTATTTTTAGCGATTACATTAATATTTCAAATTGGTTTAGGTCCGTTTTCACAGCCATTGGTTGGTCCGGCTGTTAATATGATGTTAATAATCTCTACACTACTAATAGGACCGATTTATGCAGTTATCATTGGATCATTGACACCGATTATTGCTTTAGCAGTAGGTGTTATAAAATTACCTATTCTAATTCCGATTATTATCATCAGTAACGCATTGATTGTTTCAATCTTTGGAATAGCTAGAAAACAGCAGCTTGTCAACAAGGTAGGTTTCTTGGTTTTAGGTGCTGTAGCAAAATTTACTTTTTTAGCATTAAGCGCAAGATATATATTGAAATTCTTTTTACCGAAGGTACCACCTCAAATAATTGTAGCATTTACATGGCCGCAATTGACAAATGCTTTGATAGGTGGAGTGCTGGCGTTGATCGTTTACAGCGCATTGCCGAAGAATTTTAAAGATTAAAGATTCTAAAAGAGAATGTCTTGAACATTTTCTTTTTTTTGTAATAAAAGAAGATTCAATGGTATAATATAAACTTAATAGATTTAGAAAGGGGACAACTATGATTAAAAGATATGAAGGAACAGGAAGAATGAGTCGAGTGGTTGAATATAATAATACTCTGTATTTATCTGGTCAAACAGATGGAAATTCAGAAGGTATCGAGGCTCAAACTGAAGGTGTTTTGAAAAAAATTGATGATTTTCTTCAAAAATATGGTTCAGACAAAAAACATATATTAACGATAACTATATATCTAAGCGATATATCATATTTCGATAGCATGAATAAAATATGGGACGCATGGGTTATTGAAGGTTTTGAGCC
>DAOUQP010000039.1 GCA_030625575.1 Eubacteriales bacterium
AAATACCACATTAATTTTGAGAAATGAATCTCTTAATTTGAGTGTGGTATTTTTATTGTTTATTTTTCAGCAGTTTCATGATAATCGGGGTTGATTTTAACTACAAGCTGTTTTTTATCTCTAGCACTTCTTCTTTGCTCAATTCGGTGATAGTGGCGATTGTTTCGATATCCAAGCCTTTTTTAAGTGCATTGATGACTAATGTTCTTTTTCCTTCTTCTAATCCTTCTTTTCGTCCCTCTTTTCGTCCTTTTTCAGTTGCCAGACCAATATCGCTATTGTATTCAATTCTAGCATTTTCTCTAGCTTCATATAACTTCCTGGCTTCTGGATCTTGACTTAGATATTCAAGTTTTTTTTCTGCTTTTTTAATGCTTTTATCCATTTTGATCAACTCCTCCAACTCATCTTCCAATATCGATTTGTCTAAAAATTTCAACCATCTCTGAAGTGAATTGTTTAGAATATCTTTTTTCATCACTCGCTTGAACTTAGGCATCTCTATAAAATGGATTTCTATGAGATCCGTTAACAAAAACTTCTTTTGATGGTCTTCCCATAGATGAAACTGCGAATGAAACAAATTTATATCGAGATAATTAAAATCTAGAATATTGATAGTGATAACCTTCTCCAATTCATTATATCTCTGTCCGCTCTTGATTGAATCGACATACATCTTGCCCCAATAAAACAGTGTCCTTCTTTCAAAATCCTTCTGATTCTGAAGCTGCACTTCAATATTGATGAACATACCGCATTTAGTCTTTGCTTTTACATCCAATCGTCCTGTTTTTTCATAGATTGTTTCTTTAATCAGTTGATTTTCATCCAAAACCTCGAGATCAATCAACTTTTCCCTATCTGACGGATCTAAAATCGCATTTAATAAACTTATAAGCAGGTCCTTGTTTTCATTGCTGCCGAATATCTTCTTGAAAACGAAATCGTTGAGTGGATTGTACCTTTCCATAACATACCTTCTTTCTTATTTTACCCCAATTCAAAAGTTCTAACTACTAATTCAGCATAACTTTCAAAGGTGGTAAAAGGTATATTGAGGTGAATACATTCCTGTCTGCAACTCGTTTTTAGATGGAGTGAAATTCTAACCTATACTAAGAAATCTATCTATCAGCAGTAAAATGCTTATATGCACAGGATAAAATATGTATGCAATGTATTTATTTAGATGTATTTCTTTTCCTATGTTTAATTTTAAGAAAGGTAATGACAGTATACTGTAAAATTGTATAATGTTATGCGTGGCGAGTGTGAACATGATATTGAGCAATGTGAATGACAGCATTGTTTTTTTTATGTCTTGGTTATAGAAGATATATATGATGTAAATTGTAATGATGCCGTACATTCCATAAGATATTTTTAAGTATTCAGTTAATATACCTACTATTAAAGGTATATAGATTCTATTTTTTTTGTAGTATTTTAGTGATAATAATGCAATGAAGAAAAACAGTATTACATTATATCTACCAGGTACAAAAAAATGATATGGAATCTGGGATATAATAGCGAAGATTCCCAGTCTAACAAGATAGTTGTTGATATTTCTTGTGTGAATAAAGCCTGTAACCAATAAATATGAGAATAGAGGGAATGCGATTCTTCCAATTATTCTAAATATCATTATGTTGGGGAAGAAAATTGCACCTATGTGATCTATAAGCATGGTGACCATTGCGATGATTTTTAAAAAATTCGAAGTATTTTTTGACATAATATAACCCCTTAGTGTATGATAACTTTATTATATATTATGTTGACTAAAGATGTATAATGTTTTTGGAGGAGTATTTTATGAATGAATATATGATAGCTTTAATAGGAACACTTTTTATATTTGGATTAGTAAGGATATATAAGAGTGTGCAGAGATTTAATCTATTAACGCAGATTAAAAAGAGAATATTGGTGCTTACTACTATATATTTAGTTGAGCATTCGGATGAGAGTTTTGTTAAATATCGTTATACAAATTATGTTTATAATAAACTTGAAGAAGAGAAAATGAAAAAATGGGTAGATGGTGTAGATATTCAATGGATTACTGATACAAAGCTGGTCGTTAGCTTTGAAATGGTATATAATAACAACGTAAGAATGAAGTTTGAATATCCTATGGATATGAAAGAGCTTAAGATAAAGAACGTAATAAAAAGGAGCGAATAGAAAATGATGATGAAATCAAGAAAAGTGCTGGCAATTCTTATCGTTGCTACGTTAGTACTGGCAACTTTTGGTTCTGCACTTGTATATATGTTGTATTAGTGAATTGAGCTTAATGGCTCAATTTTTTTTGGAGAGTATAAAATGATAATTGTTAAAATAGAAAATTTGAGAAGAAATAAAATCAAGGTTGTTTTTGACGAGGATAGTTATGTGTTGAATCAAAAGCTGATGGCCGATTATTATTTATATCCAGGAAAAGAAATGAGCTCTGAAGAAGTTGCTTCCATGGTTCATAAGGGGCAGTATTTCGATGCATATGATAAAGCTATCAATTATATTGCATATCAGCCTAGGACAAGTTTTGAAGTGAGAAATAGGATGTTGAGAGAAGAGTATGATAAAAGCGTTATAAATAGCGTCGTTGCTGCACTGGTTGAAGAAAAGCACATTAATGATGAACAGTATGCGTTGGATTATTATGAATCATATCGCAAAAAATATGGAGTTTTTAGAATCGTTTCTAATCTTAAGGGTAAAGGTATAAATGAAAGCGAAATAGGAAGCGTTCAAATGGAAGATGATGAAGACGTTGCCTATGATTTATTATTGAAAAAGTATGGCAAAGATATTGATGAAATTGGATTCGAGATGAAAGGAAAGATATCGAAATATCTTTCTCAAAGAGGTTTTGCTTTCGACACTATCAAGAAAGTGGTGAATCGATATGGAAATGAGATATCAGAGAAATTTTAATATGATCACTTCTGAGGAATTCAACATACTTCAGGAAAAGAAAGTTGCTATAATTGGATTAGGCGGATTAGGCGGTAATATTTTAGAAATGCTCGCAAGGTTTGGTTTTATAAATATAATTGCCGTTGATTATGATGTGTTTGATCAGAGCAACCTTAATAGACAAATTCTATCTACTGAAGAAAACATAGGAAAGAGCAAAACGAAAGCTGCTGTTGAACGAGTGAAAATTATAAATAGCGATGTTGACTTGGTTGTATACGATGAGGAATTTTCATATAAATTTGGGAAAAAAGTATTAAAAGGCTGTGATATTGTCTTTGATGCACTTGATAACATACCTAGTAGACTTGAACTGTCGAAAGTGTGTGATGAATGTAATATTCCTCTTGTCCACGGAGCGATTGATGGTTGGTTTGGTCAAGTTAGTGTTGTTACAAATCATTCTCATATGATAGAATATTTATACAAAAAAGATACTTATCAAGAGAGCGGTTTAGGAAATCCTTCTTTTGTACCAGCGATTGTTGCAGGAATTCAAGTTAGTGAAGGAATTAAATATCTCTTAAAAAAAGGTAGTTATCTTGAAAATCAGGTCTTATTTATCGATTTATTCAACAACATGTACGAAAATATTGAGATATAACATAAAAATACTGTTATATCTTTGATAAAAGTGTTTACACTTAACTATAAATGATATAATATAATATACTGAGAAAAGAGAATTAGGAGGAAAGAAATGAGCTATAAATTATTGAGTAAAGAGAATAACAAAGTAAAAATTGAAGTTGTTTTAAGTAATGAAGAATTTGGTAAATACGTGGAACAAACTTATAAAAAAACTAGAGGTCGGTTTAATATCCAAGGATTTAGAAAAGGAAAAGCACCTCGTAAAATAATTGAAATGCAATACGGCGAGGGCGTTTTTTATGACGACGCTTTAAATGAATTATTACCGGTAGAATATAGTAAAGCAATGGAAGAATTAAATATTTTACCAGTTAGCAGACCGGATATTGATGTTCTTGAGGTTGGTAAAGATGTTGATTTGAAATTTACAGCTGAAATCGAAGTGAAACCTGAAATTGAAGTTGGTGAGTATAAAGGATTAGAGGTTAAAAAACCTGAAACTGAAGTAAAAGACGAAGATTTAGAAGTTGAACTTCAAAAAATGGCTGAGATGAATGCAAGAATGGTAGTAGTTGAAGATAGAGTCATCGAGAATGGAGATATCGCAACTATCGATTATAAGGGATCTGTCGATGGCGTGGAATTTGAAGGCGGAACTGCTGAGAATCATAACTTGACTATTGGTAGCAATGAGTTTATTCCAGGTTTTGAAGAGCAATTAATCGGAGTTAAGATAAATGATGAAGTGAAAGTGAATGTAACTTTCCCTGAAGAATATCAATCTGAAGATTTAGCTGGAAAAGAAGCTGTTTTTGAAGTTAAAGTTCATGAAATCAAAGTTAAGGAATTACCAGAGCTTGATGATGAATTTGCTGTAGATACATCTGAATTCGATACTTTAGAAGAATTGAAAGAATCAACAAGAAAGAATTTAGAAGAGCAAAACAGCAAAAGTGCAGAAAACTTCATTAGAAATTCAGTGGTGGACAAAGCTGTTGAAAATACTGAAGTAGAAATTCCAAACGGCATGGTTGAATCTGAATTGGATTTCATGCTTAAAGATATGGAACAGCAATTATCATATTCAGGTATCAACATGGAACAATATTTATCATTTACAGGATCTACAATGGAAGATATTAAAGAGCAGATGAAAGAAGATGCTTTAAATAGAGTTAAGACTCAACTAATTCTTGAGAAAATTGGTGAAGTTGAAGCTGTTGAAGTAAGCGAAGATGATATCAAAGCTGAATTGGATGTTATCGTAAAAGCACAAAATTCTACTTTAGAAGAAGTTGAAAAAATTTATTCTAGAGATGATTACGCTTATTTAAAAGATTCTTTAAAGACTAGAAAAGTTGTTGATCTATTAGTAGAAAATGCAAAGATTGTTGAGTAGGAGGCTTATATGAGTTTAGTCCCAATTGTTGTTGAACAGACAAATCGCGGTGAGAGATCTTATGATATTTTTTCTAGACTGCTAAAGGATAGAATTATTATCGTAGGTGAAGAAATTACTGAAGTAACAGCTAGTTTGGTTGTAGCACAATTATTATTCTTGGAAAGTGACGATCCTGATAAGGATATCAGCATTTATATCAATAGTCCTGGTGGTTCTATTACTGCAGGAATGGCGATATATGATACAATGAACTACATTAAACCTGATGTTTCTACTATATGTATAGGTATGGCTGCAAGCATGGGAGCTTTCTTGTTGGCTGCTGGTGAAAAGGGAAAAAGATTTTCATTGCCTAATTCAGAGATTATGATTCATCAACCACTTGGTGGAGCTCAAGGTCAAGCTGAGGACATTAAAATACAAGCAGAAAGAATTTTAAAGAAAAGACAAAAGCTAAATGAGATATTAAGTGAAAAAACGGGAATATCTTTAGATCAAATTGGTAAAGATACAGACCGAGATAATTTTATGACTCCTGAGGAAGCTCTAGATTACGGGTTAATTGACAAAGTAATTACAGACAGGAAATAGGAAGGAGTAAGGAATGACAAAAATTGAAGATAAGCATAAATTGAGATGTTCATTCTGTGGTAAATCACAAGAACAAGTTAAAAGACTGATTGCAGGACCAGATGTTTATATCTGCGATGAATGTGTTCATTTATGTATAGAAATTATTTCAGAGGATGAAATTGAGGATATTGAAGTAAATTTAGATAATCTTCCAAAGCCTAAAGAAATTAGAGGTATTTTGGATCAGTACGTTATTGGACAGGAATATGCAAAAAAAGCTTTGTCTGTTGCAGTGTACAATCACTATAAACGTATTAATACAAAACATACTGATGATGTCGACATTCAAAAGAGTAATGTGCTTTTATTAGGACCGACAGGTTCAGGGAAAACATTACTTGCACAAACATTAGCTAAAATTTTAAAAGTTCCATTTGCTATTGCAGATGCGACTTCTTTAACAGAAGCTGGCTATGTAGGGGAAGATGTTGAAAATATAATATTAAAATTAGTTCAAGCTGCTGATTACGATATAGAGAAGGCACAATACGGTATTATCTATGTCGACGAAATTGATAAAATTTCAAGAAAATCAGAAAATCCTTCTATTACAAGAGATGTTAGTGGTGAAGGTGTTCAGCAGGCCTTGCTTAAAATTATTGAAGGCACTGTTGCATCAGTTCCGCCTCAGGGAGGAAGAAAACACCCTCATCAAGAGTTTTTACAAGTCGATACAACAAATATTTTGTTTATTGTCGGTGGAGCTTTTGACGGAATAGAAAAAATTATTCAAAAGAGAACTGGTCAAAAATCTCTTGGTTTTGGTGCTCCAATACAAAGTAAAAAAGAAATACAAATTGGAGATATACTGAGAAAAATTGAAACAGAAGATCTTTTGAAATATGGATTGATTCCAGAATTTATTGGAAGAATTCCAGTAATAGTTTCATTGGATGCTTTAGATGAAGAAGCTTTGATTCGCATTCTTCAAGAACCAAAGAATGCACTAGTAAAACAATATCAGATACTATTTGATATTGATGGTGTTGAGCTTAGTTTTGAGAATGATGCACTTATTGAAATAGCAAAACAAGCAAAAGAGAGAAATACTGGAGCGAGGGGACTTAGAAGTATTGTTGAAAAAGTTATGCTTGATGTAATGTATGAACTGCCAAACAGAAATGATGTTGAAAAGTGCATTATTACAAAAGAAGTAATTACTAAAGGACAAAATCCTACGCTCGTGCTACATGATAAAGGAAACAAAAAAAAGGAATCTATATCATAGCGGGCTTATATAAGCTCGCTTTTTTAAATTTAATGAGGTGACAAAAATGGAAAATAGAAATAAATTTGAAACGTTACCATTGATTCCATTAAGAGGATTATCTGTTTTTCCTTTTATGGTATTACATTTCGATGTTGGTAGAGAAAAATCAGTAAAAGCATTAGAAGAAGCAATGTTAAGAGATCAACATATCTTTTTGACTACTCAAAGAGATATCGATGTAGACTTGCCGACTATAGATGATTTTTATCAAATTGGAACAGTTTCAAAGATTAAACAAATGCTAAAACTTCCTGGAGATTCAATCCGTGTTTTAGTGGAAGGACTATATCGCGCAGAAATATCTTCACTTAAAACTACAGAACCATTTTTTGAAGTGGATGTAGTAATACATCATGATTCAGAACATCAAAAAGATGTTGAAACTGAAGCAATGATGAGAACGGTACTTAGAACTTTTGAAAAATACGTTTCTGTGAGTAGTAAAATCTCACCGGAAGTTATATTATCAGTAAGCTCAATTGATGAGCCTGGACGTTTTGCAGATGTAATCTCATCACAACTTGTATTGAAGACAGAAGAGAAACAGCAGATTATTGAGGCTTATGTACCTAAGAAGCGACTTGAAATCATTCATGAGATTTTAATTAAAGAAATTGAAATCCTTGAAGTTGAAAAACAAATCAATGATAAGGTAAGAACTCATATCAATAAGATGCAAAAAGAGTATTATCTAAGAGAGCAACTGAAGATGATCAAGAAGGAATTAGGGGAAGAAAACGATTTAGATGATGAAATAGATGATATGAACATGCAACTTAAAAAACTTAAATTATCTAAAAAGATAGATGAAAAACTAAAAAAAGAGATTGATAGACTCGGTAAAATGTCTTCTTCATCAGCTGAAGGCAACGTAATCAGAAATTACGTAAACTGGATTTTAGATCTTCCTTGGAACAAGCAAACTAAAGATACTTTAGATTTGAAGAAAGCTAGAAAAATATTAGATGAAGATCATTACGGACTTAAATTAGTTAAAGAAAGAGTATTGGAATACTTGGCTGTCAGACAATTAACCAAGAGTATGAAAGGTCCAATTTTATGTTTAGTAGGTCCTCCAGGAGTTGGTAAAACTTCTGTTGCAAAATCCATAGCCAGATCACTGAATAGAAAATTCGTAAGAATGTCTTTAGGTGGTGTGCGTGATGAGGCTGAAATAAGAGGCCATAGAAGAACATATATCGGCGCTATTCCTGGTAGAATCATTAATGGAGTAAAAGAAGCAGGAACGAAAAATCCTTTGTTTTTACTTGATGAAATTGATAAACTTAACGGCGATTTTAGAGGAGATCCAGCATCTGCATTACTAGAAGTTTTAGATCCGGAGCAAAATAAAGAGTTTATAGACAATTATTTAGAAGTGCCTTTTGATCTTTCAAAAGTTATGTTCATTACAACTGCAAATTCACTTAGTACTATTCCAAGACCACTTCTAGACCGTATGGAAGTAATAGAAGTCTCTGGTTATACAGAAGATGAAAAAATAAATATTGCTGAAAGATACTTAATATCAAAGCAGTTGAAAGAGCATGGTTTAAGTTCGGATAATATTTCAATTTCTGAAGATGCACTTAGATCTGTTATCAACCATTACACTAGAGAAAGCGGTGTAAGGGAACTTGAAAGAAAAATTGCAACAATCAGCAGAAAAGCTGCGGCTAAAATTGTTGAAGAAAAGATTAACACTCTTCGAGTTACCAAACGTAATCTAGATAAATATTTAGGCGTAGAAAGATATAAGTACGATGAAATATATGCAGAAGACCAAATAGGAGTTGTAACAGGACTTGCCTGGACTAGTGTAGGTGGAGTAACTCTTAGCGTCGAAGTGACTCCAATGAAAGGAACCGGCAAATTGGTTCTAACTGGGCAACTTGGTGATGTGATGAAGGAATCTGCAAGAGCGGGACTTAGTTATATTCGCTCAGTGGCAGATCGTTATGAGATAGAGGAAGATTTCCATGAAAAGTATGATATTCACATTCATATTCCAGAGGGAGCTATTCCGAAAGATGGTCCGTCTGCAGGTGTTACAATGGCAACGGCAGTTGTATCAGCACTTACTAAGAGACCTATAAATAGATATGTTGCAATGACAGGTGAAGTTACATTAAGAGGAAGAGTGTTGCCAATTGGTGGCTTAAAGGAAAAATCTTTGGCTGCTAAGAGAGCTGGTATTAAAAAAGTATTAATACCTTTTGACAATATTAAAGATTTAGAAGATATTCCAAACTCAGTTAAAAAAATCATTGAATTTATACCTGTTAAAACTATGGACGAAGTCTTAGAACATGCGCTTGTAAATGAGGAGAAAAAAGATGAGAATTAAAAGCATGGAATTTTTAATCAGTGCTGTAAAACCTCTACAATATCCTGAAGAACCATTACCAGAGATTGCATTTGCAGGTCGTAGCAATGTTGGGAAATCTTCAATGATCAATATGTTGCTTAATCGAAGAAACTTTGCTAGAACAAGTTCTACTCCTGGTAAGACACAGACGATTAACTTTTATGAAATCGATAATGCATTTCGATTTGTAGATTTACCTGGATATGGATATGCAAGGGTTTCTAAAACGCAACATGAATCTTGGGGAAAGATTTTGAATACCTACTTAAATAAGCGCGAGAATCTGCTTGAGGTGATACAATTAGTAGATATTAGACATAAACCATCAGCTCAAGATAAAGAGATGTATAATTGGATTTTAGAAGCGGGATATAATGGGATTATTATTGCTACAAAAGCTGATAAAATGAGCAAAGGTCAAATTCAGAAACAACTTGGTGTTATACGAAAAGAATTAGGTGCAAAAGATAGAATAATAATTCCTATTTCTACTTTAAGCAAGTTGAATAAATATGAAGTTTGGGATTTGTTTAATGGTATATTTGAAGCAAATGACTACGATATCCATTTGGAGAGACAAAATGATTCTAAGTAGTTTGTGTTATATCAAAAAAGACGGTAAAACATTGATGCTTAAAAGAGATAAGCGTGAAAAGGATTTTCATAAAGGAAAATTCAATGGAGTTGGCGGAAAGTTTGAATCAGGCGAAATTCCAGAAGAATGCTTGTTAAGAGAAGTATATGAAGAGACGGGTTTGAAATTGGTTGATTATCAGTATGAGGGAATTATATCATTCCCTAAATTTGATGGAGTAAATGACTGGTATACTTTTGTCTATACTTCAGATGATTTCACTGGTGATATAGTTGACTCCGATGAAGGGACGCTTCACTGGATCAATGATGGTGAGCTTACAAATTTAAACCTTTGGGAGGGAGATCCATATTTTCTAGAGTGGATATATTCTCCTGAATATAAAAATAGAACATTTAGTGCAAAATTTATTTATATCGATAAAAAATACATATCACACGAAGTGATATTTAATGGGAGAGAAAAAAATGAATCCAATTATTGAGATTAAAATGACTAGCGGTAGAGTAATAAAACTGGAGCTGTATCCAGAAGTAGCGCCGAATACAGTAAATAATTTTATTGATTTAGTTAATAAGAATTACTATGATGGACTAATTTTCCACAGAGTCATCAAAGGATTTATGATTCAAGGAGGATGCCCAAATGGATCTGGAATGGGCGGCAGTAAACATGGTCAAATAAAAGGTGAATTTAAGATCAACGGATTTGACAATAATTTGACTCATACAGCCGGTGTTATATCTATGGCAAGATCACAAAGTCCTGATTCAGCAAGTTCGCAATTCTTTATTATGCATAAAGATTCATCACACTTAGACGGACAATATGCAGCTTTTGGTAAAGTTATTGAAGGAATGGATGTTGTAGATGAAATAGCTGAAACAAGTACATCTTATGGAGATAAGCCTGTAGTAGAGCAAAAAATGGAATCTGTAACAGTAGATACTAAGGGTGTAGAGTACCCAGAGCCTGAAAGAATTAAATAAACACGATGTAACAATGGTTATGCGATAGTTAAAAACACCTGAATCTAGAAATGGACTAGGTGTTTTTTTGTTATAAAATATAAGTATGAATTAAGTAAGGATAGAAGGAAAACTATAGAGTAAAGCGGCTGATATGTTTATGGGAATAAGGTATGTCGAATGCGTAGTGAGAATACAAAGGAAAGAATCTATGAAACAGCTGTATTTACAAGAGCTTTAGGTGATTTGAAGTTTGTTAAAGATGGTCAAGGATATGCAAATAAAATGCCTGTTGGAGAACTTGAAGTTTGCATTGCTGTGCGAGTGGTGTAAAAGTAGATACATGAGAAAAAAAGAGTTAACACTCAAAAACCTCTCTATAATTTTTAATTATAGAGAGGTTTTTGAGTGTTAACAAATCTAGATGATAAATTATTTTTTCTTGAATGATAATTATTGTCAACCAACAAGATAAAATTTGATGTTATATATTAAAGATTACAAATTCTTATTGACAATGAGTATCGTTATCAATAAAATGAATAAGTAAACAATATTTATGAATAAGTAAAATGGAGGTATAAGATGAAAAAAATATTTTTCTTGATTTCAGGAACTATAGCATTGGCGTTAGGAGCTGTAGGAGTACTTCTTCCAATATTGCCTACCACACCTTTTTTGCTTTTAGCATCCTTTTGCTTTTTAAGGGGATCAGCTCAATTGGATTGTTGGTTTAAAAATACCAAACTTTATTTACGGCATGTAAAGCCCATAGGAGAAGGAAAGGGAATAAGTTTAAAAGCTAAGCTTTCTATTCTCGGTTCTGTTTACATAATGTTAGGAGTTTTGTTTTTTACCGTACCTAGTACTATGGTGAAGATTATAATCATTTTGTTATTAACAATGAAAACAATTGTATTTACAAGAATCAAAACTTTAAGGGAAGAGTAATGAATATATGATGATTAATAAAAGATTGATAAATCTTTGCAGCGACTCCAAGAAGTACGTTGCATTGACTGTTCTGATGAATTGGATTGCAATTGTTTGTAATATTGTAATCATACTCCTTATAGGGAGCGGGTTAGATCGCATCTATAAAAATCAAGATATTCCCATCTACTTATATGGGATAACTATTGTAGTATTAGTAGCTGTTAAGGTTATATGTAATGTTCTTTATGGGAAATTTTCACATTTGTCATCAGCCAAGGCTAAATTGATTTTAAGAGAAAGCATATATAAAAAGTTATTAAGAATAGGAGTAGGATATGTTGATACAACTCCAACTTCAACAGTTGTACAGGTAGCGGGAGATGGAGTTGAAGCACTAGAAACTTATTTTGGCAAATATTTGCCGCAATTGTTTTATTCGTTATTAGCACCTTTAACATTATTTGCAATACTATCTTTTATTTCTTTTAAGGTATCGATTATTCTTTTGCTTTGCGTGCCTTTGATTCCTTTGTCGATCATAGCGATTATGAAATTTGCAAAGAAAATACTGAAGAATTACTGGAATGTCTATGTTGATCTAGGAGATACATTGTTAGAGAATCTACATGGATTAACAACATTAAAAGTTTATAACATAGATGATCAGAGACATCAAAAAATGAATGAAGAAGCAGAAAAGTTTAGAAAGATAACTATGAAAGTACTTTCCATGCAGTTGAATTCTATTAATATCATGGATTTAATTGCATTCGGGGGAGCTGCCTTAGGGATTATTGTAGCTATATTTGAGTTTAAGAATGGCAATATTTCCTTAGGCGCTGTTGTAATTATAATTCTGTTATCATCTGAATTCTTTATTCCACTACGATTATTGGGCTCTTTCTTCCATGTAGCAATGAATGGCATAGCTGCTAGTGATAAAATTTTTTCCATATTAGATTTGGAGGAAAAAGAAAATACCCAATATACTGAAGGCTTGGAGCGGAAGATTTCTTATCCTTCTATCCGTATGGAGAAAGTATTCTTTAGTTATGATGGAAAAAGAAATGTGCTTGAGAATATTGATCTAGATATAAAAAATAGAAGCTTTGTGGCATTAGTTGGAGAAAGTGGAAGTGGCAAGAGTACAATTGCTTCCTTGCTTTTAAAAATGCATAAAACAAGCGAAGGGGAAATCGCCTATAATGGCATTGATATTAAAGAAATACCTTTTGATGTTCTAGCAAAAAAAATAGCTCTAGTTTCAACTAGCAGTTACATTTTCGGTGGAACCATTCTTGACAATTTATTAATGGCTAAGAAAAATGCATCCAATAAAGATATTGACTATGCTTTAAAGGCAGCAAATTTGCACGACTTTGCGATGCATCTTCCAGATAAGCTTCAAACATATGTTGGGGAAGGTGGTAACCTTTTATCTGGAGGTCAAAGGCAGCGATTAGCGCTAGCCAGAGCGATTTTAGCCGATAGGGATTTCATAATATTTGATGAAGCGACTTCCAACGTGGATGTAGAAAGCGAAAAACAAATCTGGAAAGCTATCCA
The DNA here is from genome assembly GCA_030625575.1 of Eubacteriales bacterium. Classification (GTDB taxonomy): domain Bacteria; phylum Bacillota; class Clostridia; order Peptostreptococcales; family Acidaminobacteraceae; genus DAOURC01. The sequence goes on from DAOUQP010000039.1 coordinate 13,318, forward strand.
CGAGTTAGCAACAAAGAAAACTGTATTGGTGATTTCGCATAGATTGGTAAATGTGAAAAATGCAGATGAAATTTATGTGTTAGATAAAGGAAAGTTAGCAGAAAGAGGATGTCATGAAAAATTATTGGCTTATGAAGGCGTTTATTATAATCTATGGACTCGACAGCAAGATTTAGAGATGATAAGAGGGGAAGAGTATGAAGAGAAATTCGGGGTTTAATATAATGAGAAGGTTGATAGTTGAATTAAAACCATTAGCTCCTATAATGGGTATTACTATTTTTATGGGGGTTTTAGGGTTTTTAGCCGCTATTGCAATAATGGTGTTTGGAGTCATTGCTGTAAACGATTTATTAGGTACGACGATTTGGGTGACTTATAAGACCGCTATAGCCATTATGATCGCATCAGCCGTATTAAGAGGGCTACTGCGTTATGTTGAACAACTTTCGGGACACTATATCGCATTTAAAATTTTAGCCATTTTAAGAGATAAGGTATTTGGAGTATTGAGGAAGCTTTCGCCTGCTAAGCTAGAATCAAAAGAAAAGGGAAACCTGATTACGCTCATTACTTCAGACATTGAGCTTTTAGAGGTGTTTTATGCACATACGATTGCCCCTATTATTATAGCTGTTATTACATCATCGATAATTGCAGCAGTATTATGGAAAATGAATATCTACTTTGGATTATTGTCGATACTGTTTTATTTTATTATTGGTTTTGCGATTCCATATTTTTCTTCAAAGATTGGAAATGAGGCGGGGATAGAGTATAGAAATACATTTGGAGAAACCAATACTCATTTATTAGATTCTTTAAGAGGATTAAAGGAAATTGTACTTTATGGTAATGGAAAAGAGAGATTGCATAAGATAAATCAAAATTCTAATAAACTTAACGAAAAATTAAAGATCATTAAACTCCATGAAGGAATTATAAGAGCGTGCACTGATTTCGTAATCATGATTGCCATATTGACATTTGTGTTGCTAGGTTTTTACTTATATGAACATGGAATTATTTCTTTCGGAAAATATGTGGTATGTATTATTATTATATCTTCTTCTTTTGGACCGGTGGTGGCATTAAGTAATCTGGCGAATACTTTATTACATACTTTTGCTTGTGCACAAAGAATTTTTGACATATTGGATGAAGCACCGGTAGTTGAGGAAATAGAAGGAGAAGCTACTTTAAAAGAATATAACATCAATTATGAGAAAGTAAGCTTTTCTTATCCCGAAAGAGATGAAGAGGTTCTAAAAGGCATTAACTTAAATATCAATAAAGGAGAAAAGGTTGCTATTATCGGAGAAAGTGGCAGTGGCAAAAGCACACTCATTAAGTTGCTTATGAGATTTTGGAACCCTGAAAACGGGAAAATAGATATCGGCGGAAAAAATATAGACTCAATTCCAACTAAAACTTTGAGAGAAACCCAGACTCTGGTAGCTCAGGATACATTTTTATTCAATGAAGCTATTGAAGAGAATATAAGAGTGGGAAATCTTAACGCTACAAGAGAGCAGGTAGTAGAAGCTGCAAAGAAAGCTTCAATTCACGATTTTATTGAGTCCTTACCAAATGGGTATGATACTGAGGTGGGAGAATTAGGAGGAAATATTTCTTCTGGTGAAAAGCAAAGGATTGGTCTTGCAAGGGCTTTTCTTCACAATGCACCGATACTGATACTAGATGAACCAACAAGTAATTTGGATACTCTTAATGAGGCTAAAATATTAAAGGTTATAAAAGAACAATGCAAAGAGCAAACTGTGATATTAATTTCTCATAGGAAATCGACTACGTCCGTGTGTGATCAAACACTAATAATGAAAGATAAACAGTTGTTAGCATAGCGTGTATTTTATAAAAAGGTAGTAAATTCGATAATTCCTAGATTTCTTGTGAATGAGACTCTAAAAGTGGTTCATAGGGGGTGGGGATTTAACGGGACTTTCACCAGAATGGGTAAGAAAAATATTTATAGATTTACAAGATAAAAGAATAATTGAAGCTCATGGAAATGGTCGCGGGCGGTATTATGTTAGTGGAGTAGTTAAAAATTTATTGATAGCGGTTATTAGCAGGTTAAATCTAATAGTGAATGTTGATTAGATCCAATTAAATGGGTATAATTATGGTACAAAGATATTATGAGATGAATGCTCATAGCGGTATATGATCAAAGATAGGGAGTCACGTGCGGACTCCCTGGTATTATTTAAAAGTGCTGTGTTTCAACAAACAGATATTCTCGCTTCACTGGGGTTAAAATCTAGTGAAGTTTTTATATGCTTTTTATATCCCTAGTTTGACACTTTTCCTAATGTGAAATTAGCTACAGCATTGTAATTCAAATGAATAACTAATGGATTCAGTAAATATTTTTATATTGTATTATCCCACTTCCTATTTTTATACTAGCACCATTCCCTTCATATCCTCGTGTTTAAAGTGATTGCGATTTGCTTGGATATAAAATTGAAAAATAAAATGAAACAAAGATAGGATACACCGTTAACTGCGGGAACGTTAAGTGAAAGATTTTGCTATGGATAATTGGAGGAATAAATGAAAATAGAACAAGAATTGTATGATAGAGTGACAACATTTATTGAAGACCGTTACCCTAATGATTGGGGTGGTGCAGCGATAATGAAAACTGAACAGGGAAGTTACTTAATTAGTGTGGCGTTAGAATCTGCTAATGCAAGTGCAGGACTATGCATGGAAACGGGTGCAATGTGCGAAGCACAGAAATTGAACGAAAAAATTACCCATTCTTTATGTATAACTCGTGATGATGAGGATTCGCCATATAAGGTATTAACGCCGTGTGGAATTTGTCAGGAGAGACTGTTATATTGGGGAGATGAAGTTCTCGTAGGAGTAACCGTTGATAATGATGAATTGATATTTAAACCGTTAAAAGAAATCAATTTATTCCATTGGACAAACGCTTACGATAAAGAAAATTTAGAAAAGTACGAAGGTTAGTTAATGCCGCAAAAACCTTCAGATAACACGCCAGTTAGCGACATGCCAGTTGTTAGATTGAGTGTTGCACGGATTGAAGTGATGATAGTTAAGTTATTGTGAGTCGATTATAAACAAGGCACGATTGCGAACCGCGGGAACGTTAGCTAACAAACTTAAACAAAACAAATCAAATCAAATAAGGAGTGAATATGATATACATTTTTATTATTGCCATAATAATTTATTTCTGGTTGGATTATTATAAGTACAGTAAATGTGAATATAAGAATGAAAGTGGAAATAGTTATATTAAAACAAGATTTAATACAGGCAATTACGGAGAATATTTAACTTTTGTAGAGCTTAGTAAAATTGATGGTAAAAAAAAGATTTTGACTAATATTTATATACCAAAAAGTGATGGAAAAACTACTGAGATTGATTTGCTTTTAATACATAGGAGTGGAATTTATGTAATTGAATCAAAAAATTATAGTGGTTGGATTTATGGTAATGAAAAGAATAAATATTGGACTCAAACATTAAAAAAAGGTGGCAAAAACAGATTTTTTAATCCAATTTGGCAAAATTCAGGTCATATTAATGCATTAAAGAATCAATTAAATGATAAATATACAAACATACTAAAATCCGTAATAGTTTTTAGCAATAGGTGCGAATTTAAAAAAATAACATTGCAAAGTGAGGAAATATTAGTTGCAAAAAGAAATAGATTAGTAAGAAATATGAATAAAAAAATTAATAATTGTGAATTTAAATTGCAAGAAGGAGAAATACAACAATTATATACTAACCTAAGTAGATATAGTAATGTTGGTGAATCGGTAAAAACTGAGCATATAAAGAATATAAAAAATAGATTGAGTTAAAGTTCATCAGCTAACACGTCAACTTCCAACAAACACTGTAGTGGTAAAAGTTGAAATTGCTTAATGTGAAATATTGTTAAATATTTAAATTGTTAAAAGAGTAGGTGTTCATCGGAAGTTGCGGGAACGTTAAGTGAAAGATTTTAAAGAAAGAGAGTGGGTGCTTATGTCTCAAATAATATTAACTAGTTATATATTCATATTGTGCTTGAGTTTAACATATAGATACTTTTATGTTGAAAGAAAGAAGATACGTTTATCGGGCAAAATGATTTATGAAATAAATAGCAGAAAAAATCTATATGGTCTAGTAGCAATATTTTTCGCAATTTTACTTTATTTTAGCCTTAAAGCATATCAACCTAATTTGGACAAAGTATTTTCCGTAATGCGAATAGTAGGTATATTGCTTGTATTAATCACTTCTCTCGGTAGGTTGTTAAGAAAGTATGAGTTATATGAAAATGTTATTGTTACACCTACTACAGTTATAAATTGGTCAGATGTTAAGGAATATAATTGGTTGAGTGGTAATAAAAATAATATGGTTTTGGAATTGAAGCATAATACTAAAACGCTATTGACTACAAAGAAATTGCAGAAATATAGAATTAGAGTTGATTGCAGTCAAACAGAGACAGTAAGAGAGATTGTTAAAGAAAAGGTTCATACAACAAAAGACGCAGAATTTTAAAATCCTTTATTTAACAGCGTATTTTCAACACAACAGGAAAGTGGTAGGATTTTGCGTCGTAAACACGCGGAACGTTACGTAAACTTCAAAAATGGAGGTTTTATATCAAATAATGAAAAGTTTATACCTAGAAACTATAAGGTTATTTCTTCATGTGGGAAGACCATCATTTTCTTTAAATCTTTTAGTTTCATAAGACACGTATAATCGAAGTACCATTTAGTACTTGATTATTTCCCCTTTCTTAGCAACAAAACAACCTTCAAATTCA